>JARGGF010000131.1 GCA_029210905.1 Bacteroidales bacterium
GGACTGGTGTTTTATTTCTGCGGGCAGCAGCTCACTGGCGAAATGTCCAATCCCAATTATGATAAGTGGACCCAGGCGCGTTTCATCATTGGTTTTACACCCGTGAACACTGATTAATGATTGTTTCAATTATTTTCTGCTAATTGTAAGGTATCGCCAATATAAATTGTTGAAGTGTTGTTAAATCTTACATAAACATTATTGGATGTTACAAATGAAACCTTACCTTCAGTTAAATTACCATTGTTTTGTGCAAAGTTAGCTGAACTAAAAAATCCAAAAAGTAGTATAAGCGTATATCTGTTTATCATAAAAATCAATTACTGCCCTGTGGATGACATTGCAAACATGCATTGCTAGTGTAAACATAATCAGTTACTTCGCTATGGTCATTATCAGTCTGTGGGTTTGTGTGACATGTTAAACAAGTAAATTCGGCGTAGTTGCTTGTATTTGTATGGCAATCAACACAAACATTCCATTGATCCTTATGTTTTCCGCTATAAATTGGAAAATATTGGCCATCATGATCAAATGTCGATGGTGTCCAATCCGGATTTGTTGTATGACATAAAATACAATCAGTTGGGAATTGCGCTGCCAGATGATTTGGATTAATAGCAGTATTATAATCATTCAGATGACAACCAGCACATTCAGGTGATGTGTCTGCATAGCTGGCAGTGGTATGACATTGAGTACAATTTACACCGCTATGTCCCAAAGTAAGTGGGAATAAATTATGATCAAATGTTGCCGGCTCCCAGCCTGGATTAGTAGTATGGCAAGAAGCACAATCTGTAGAAAATCCGGAAGACAGGTGATTCGGATCATCGGTTTGATCGTAATCATTTTGATGGCAACTCACACATTCTGAAGAAACATCAGAGTAATTAGCAGTAGTATGGCATTGAACACATCCTTCAATATTATGCCCCAAAGTGAGTGCAAAAAATTCATGATCGAATGTAGCAGGCATCCACCCGGGGTTTGTAGTATGACAGGAGGCACAATCAGTGTTGAAATTTGGTTCCTGATGTTTTGGATTACTCGTCAGATTATAAGTAGTTTGATGACAACTTATACATTCAGGTGATGCATCAGAATATAAATTTGTTGTATGACACTGTTTACAGTCCTGTATATCATGTCCAAGTGTCAGGGCAAAAAAATCATGGTTTATTTCTGAGTCCCAGCCCATTCCCAGTGGATTATGACATTCAAGGCAATTAACTGAAAACCCGGAACTTTGATGATTTGGATTCTGTGTGGCCAAATAATCATCTTTATGACAGCTAAAGCATTCATTTCCAATCCTATCAAACCTTAGATTGGTTTCAGAGACATGGCAATCAACACAACTTAAATTGCCATGCGCCCCAATAAGCGGGAACCCATTTTCTTCATGAAGTTCAGGAATATTATCAACCAGCCAGGTTTCAGAAGTATGGCATCTTTCGCAATCATTACCTACAGACATGCTATGTACATCATTGTGGCAAGAGGCACACTCGGATGGCGCCTCATTAAATATTAAAGTAGTATGGCAAAGTTTGCACTCAGTTTGTGCATGAGTTCCCTGTAATTCGAATTCAGTTGTACTGTGGTCAAACTGAATCGTTTTATGATCAATTGACCAACTTTCTGACGTATGACATTGCGCACAGTCAATTTTCAATTCATCGCCATGTGGCGACTGTGCCTGAATTGAACAGATACTGAATAAAAACAGCACTATGAATGACAGTCTATACATTTGAATTGTTTTATTTTATAAATTACTTTGGTCTTCCCATTCTTAGTTTCAGGTTTATGACATTTGCTGCAAGCTATTTCAGCGTGCCGACCTTCAAGAGGGAAAGCAGTATTATTATGATTAAAATTATTTGGAAACCAACTATTTGGAGAATGACATCTTTTACAGTCTGTTACGCCATTAATTGCAAACTGTTTGTCATGAATATTTTCATGGCAAGAAGCACATTTACTATCCAACGAACTGAATGTCTGTTTTTTAATGGTGCTGTTTTTTGATGTTTCAAAATGACAATCTTTACAGGCAACCTCCAAATGTTTACCTTCAAGTGGCCATTTTGTCTTTTGGTGATCAAATTTCACCATCGACCATGCCTCATTTTCATGGCATGTTTTGCAATCATTATCCGGATAATATTTTTTATTTATAAATCCCTGATGGATATCTTTATGGCAATCAATACAAGCTGAGCCCAAATTTTTAAACGTCCACCTCTTTTCACTAACATGGCATGCAAAACATGGAGTTGCAGTGTGAGCACCTTCCAGAGGAAAGGTTGTTTCCTGGTGTTTTTCTATTGTAAATAAGCTATAATCAAATCCATTTTCTAAAGAATGACAAGTTTTGCAATCGGGAGACAAGCCATTTTTTTTGAATTCACCCCTATGATAATCCTGATGACAACTACTGCAGGCATTAAAAGCAATTGGTTTGGAAAATCTTTCAGTATGACATTTTTTACAATCAACATCCAGGTGTTTTCCTTCCAGTGGGTAATCTGTAACACTATGATTAAAAAATTTCATAGGTTTTAAGGCCAAAAAACTACTTTCCTGATGGCATTTTACACACTCATTCCCATACTTACCATTATGGTTGTCAGCATGACAGGAACTGCAATCATTTTCCTTTTTATTAATCTGATCCTGAAAAACCAAAGTAGGATTACTGGTTTTACTATGGCAACTAAAACAATCAACTTTTTTGTGACTGCCTTTTAATTTAAAATCCGCGGTATTATGATTAAATCGTCCTTTTCCAATAAATAATGAAAATGATTGTTCGGTATGGCATTGACTACAAAGTCCATTAATTTGCATATTATGAGGATCCTTATGACACGATTTACAATCACTGGAAGGAATATTCGAGAATTGCTGGAAATCTTTTCCATTCTTTTTGGTCAGGTTATGGCACTTTACGCAATCAACTAACTTGTGCTTACCTTCCAGTTTAAAATCTGCTGTAGTATGATCAAATTTTGATGCAGGCCTGAAGGCATCCATTCCGTGGCACAAATTACAATCGTTCGATAATGTTTTTTGGTGAAAATCATCATGACAGGACAGGCACTGTTGATCCAGACCTAGAAAGGTATTTTTCCTTTTTTTTATTTTCGGATCGTTAATCTTATCAGCAACATGACATGATTTACAATCAATTGTTTTGTGTTTTCCTTCTAAATTATAGCCGGTTTGGTTGTGGTTGAACGCTTGCTGATCAAATCTTATCATGTCAAATTTGCGACCATGATGATCACTGTGGCATTTAAAACAATCCTGATTAATAACTTGTGAACTAGCGTGATAACCTTTCTTCTGACGAATCAGTGATTGAATTTCATCATGACATTCTAAACATTTACTACTTAGGACTTTAGCACCCAACTCATGGCATTTGGTACAGTTGCTCATCCCTTCCAAATGGGCATGTGATTGTGACAAGTCCCCCGGGGATATTTGCCCATAACTTAATGTTACAAAAAGAACAAATATCAGGCTTAAGTATGATGTCAAATTTTTCAAAATATTTTATTTATATTTTTTTACAATATGACCAAAGCGCTTTGTAATTTCAACACCCGCTTTTTGCAAGAATGATGCAGGCAATTCTCCTCCTGCAAAAATATAAACCAGGTCATTTTCTATTTCTTTTACAGTTCCATTTTCACCAGTTTTGATAGTCAGATTCTTTTCACCTATCGAAATAATGTTTGAATTAAATAACACTTCAAGTGAATTACTATTAATTGCATTTAATATATTTTCTTTATTTTTTGGTTTTAACCTCGAAAATTTATCCTTTCTATATGACAAAACAACCTCATTACTAGAATTTAAGAGTAATGCAGATTCAATTGCAGAATCTCCTCCTCCTACAACTATAATCTTCTTCCCTGAGATACGCTCAGGTTCTAACAAGCGATAAGCAACTTTAGGCAAATCTTCACCGGGAACTCCCAATTTTCTGGGGCTGCCCCGCCGGCCTATTGCAAGTAGTACATTATTACAAATATATTCATCACCCTTATTTGTTGTAATTTTAAAGGTTTCATTTTCGATTGGAATAATATCTTCAACTTTCGTATTTTCAAAAATCTTTAAACTATATTGTGCGATTACCTGCTTCCATAGTTGCAAAAGCTCATCTTTAGAGGTATCATACAATTTTACTTTACCATAGAGTGGCAGATTCATCGGCGAAGTCATAACTATTTTTGCCCTGGGAAAGGTATAAACGGTTCCTCCTAAAGAATCCTGCTCCAAAGTAACTGAAGATAAATTGCTCTTTTTTGCAGCCAGCGATGCTGAAATACCTGCCGGTCCTGCACCAATTATAACTACATCAAGCACATTTTCTTTTGAAGGTTTTTTGTTTTTTACCATATTTTCAATGGCTTGCTGACCCTGTTCTACACTGTTTTTTATAAGCCCCATACCACCTAGCTCGCCTGCAATGTAAATGCCTTTACTATTCGATTCAAAATTTTCGTTCACATGCGGCAAATCTACCCCTCTGGATTCAGTTCCAATCCGAAGCGATATAGCTTCTACAGGACAAGCATGAAAACAGGCACCATGACCAACGCAATTTGAAGTATTGATTACTGTTGCCTTACCATCAACTATCCCCAAAATATCTTTTTCAGGACAATCTGCCACACAGGCAGCACTTCCTATACAAGTATTCAGGTCGATGTAAGGATGAAGTGAAACAGGCTCAAACAAACCTTCTTCTTTTGCAAAAGCTACTTTCCTGGCTATTTTTTTGGAGTCTCTGCTCTTTTTTCTTAAGTAAAAAAAGATGGTGATTGCACATATTACAAACACAGTTCCATAGATTATTATTTGTTCAATCATTACTTCCATCAAAATATCCATTTATACCCAAATGCAAGGGTAATTCCTACATGTATTACTACAATAATAAGCATTATTAATGCAAAAGGAAGATGGGCTACATGCCAATATTTAAAAAGATTTTGCATATTATGTAATCTTGCAATTTTTCTTGAAAGCGATCTTTCCTGCTTTACCATTTTTTTAATGGCAACTCTTTCGTTTTTATGTATCCCTTTATTCTTCAATACTTTGACGAGTTCACTTATTGTATATTTTTTATCTGAACTTAGCTGTTCATTGGTGAAACTAACTACAATTTGCCTGGTGTCATCGTCAAGATGGAATTGCCCATGAAGAACAGTTGTTAAATCAGTTTTCAAATTCTTAACTTCATTTAAGCTTAACTCCCTACCTTCAATAGTCCGTGGTATTTGTATATAAATAAACCGCCCGATAACTCCGCTTAAAACAACGGCTACCATACTCCAAAATGCAATTGAAACAATACCTCCAAATTTAAATGCGGTATGAAATAATACCATTACTGGCCCCAGGGTGCATAAGAATATGTGAAATTCCAACAAGTATTTTAATCTTATCACTTTTGATAAAAAATTATACCTTTTTCTGGCAATATAAATAGTCACTCCAAATACAATAAGCAATGTTCCGATAATACCTAGTCCATGTCCAAAAGCACCACTGGGCTTAAACCAGTTGTGATGTGGATGATAAAAACGTTCTTCGAGTGAGGTATTGTAATAGGCAATACCTGTATAAACCAGATAAATAATCGTAATTAAAATGATTAGGACATACGAAATGAGTACAGTTGAATGGATCAGTTTTTTCATTTTAGGATTAAAAATTCATTCCGTCATATAGAGATTAAGATGTTTTTCTCTTTTTAAAGGAGTTAAAACGCAAACATAAAATTTTATATTATATGTTCCTTATCAAATGTACCAATTAATTATCAAATTTGAATTCAGAACTGCATAAAATATTTTTTAATCAACTCATTATCAACTAAAATCAAACCTATTTAGAATTATTCTAAATATAGCAAGTACATTTTTCTTACCTTCTGATATTTATCTAATTCTGCTTTCCAACTTGCTTTAATTTCTCTCTCAGATTTACCAGCCTTGATTTGTGCCAACAATTTATCATTGCCAGCTAATAAATTAAACCACTTTTCACGGGAGAAAAATTTATCTTTCTGCTTGAATTTATTATAGAAATCAATCACATACTTTAAAGTGAACCGGATATTATCAGGATTTGCACCCCTTAAATCAATTCCATAACATATTTTCCCCTCCTGAACGGGATCCTGCTGCATTCCTTTTATATCTTCTGGGATAAATAAAGAATCGCCAAACGATGGATCAGGATAGCCTACTACCTGAAATGGGAATTCTGTACCACGCCCCACACTAATTTCTGTGGCTTCAAAAAAACAAAGCGAGGGATACAATCTGACAGACAAATAGTTAGGTAAATTTGGTGATGGTTTAACCGGTAGCGGATAATGCATTTTATGTTCATAGTTTTTAATTTTTATAACCGTCAAATCGCATTGAGCGCCATTCTCAAGCCACTTTTCACCATTAATCATCTTTGCCAACTCCCCTACAGTTAAGCCATGAACAATTGGAATTGGATGCATTCCAACAAAGGATTTAAAATTTGGTTGCCTTACGGGGCCATCAACATAATCGCCCAGGGGATTAGGTCTGTCTAAAACCAACAAAGATTTATTATTTGAGGCACAAGCTTCCATAACTTCGTGCATGCTGCTTATGTATGTAAAAAAACGTGCCCCGGCATCCTGGATATCAAAAATCAAAAGATCTACCTCCTTAAGCTGATCATCAGTTGGCCTGCGATTTTTTCCAAACATTGAAATGATGGGCAATCCGGTTTTTTCATCAATCTCACTTTTTACGTGGGCTCCCCTGTCGATATTGCCCCTAAAACCATGCTCAGGTGCAAATATTTTGACCACATTTATTTTATTTTGCAATAAAAAATCCACTAAATGGATTCCATTAACAAGCGAAGATTGATTTACAACTAATCCAACCCGTTTATTTTTAAGCATTTCCATATAAAGTTCAGGTTGTTCAGCTCCAACAATGATCTGCTTTTTCTCCACTAAATTATTTAATGTAAAATGGGCCTCTTTTGATTTATGATCCTGACCATTTGCGCATGATGAGATTAAAAAAGATGCGATGAACAATAAATAAAAAATAGTTTGTTTTTTCATGATAGCTAAAATAGTAATTCATTCAAAGATAAAAGCATTTTGTAAAATACAGATTACATTACAGGTTTTTATTGCTAATTTCGCAGTATATTATGATGAAACCGAGGCTAAAAAACAACATATTTTCATCATTGGATTATTAACAATTAACAATCAATGCCGTTTAGTTAAAGAAATTTTGCAATTTACTGGTAATTTTACCCGATTAAACTCACCCCCTTAGTTTCGCTGCGCGAAACCCTCCCCCCCTCTCTTTTTCAAAGAGAGGGGGGGGAGGCTGGCGCAGCCAGACGGGGGGTGAGTTTAAAATAATTAATTAAAAAAGAGCATCAAATTTTTTCTTAACTGAACCATATTGTCATTGGATTTATAAAAGTTAACAAAATGAAATTTATAAAAATAACATTAACCATCCTTTTAGTTGTATTCACTTACAATTTAAGGGCGCAGCAATTTTTAACCCTGGACAAAAAAATATTGTCACTTCGAAAACAGGCACATCAATCTATCTGTCTGCTCAAAAACGAGAATAATCTGATTCCCATTAAAAATCTGAATCAAAATATTGCCTGTCTTTCAATTGGTTGTGACACCATTAATACATTTCAAAATAGAATATCGGATTATTCTTTAGTGCCCCATTTTAACATTCGAAAAACTGAATCTGCTGCTACACTTCAGCAATTAAAAAATAAATTAAAAAAGTTCAATTTGGTAATCGTTTCATTTCATAATTTGCATGAAAGCCCCAGAAAAGCATATGGCATCACGGCACAAATGGACGAACTATTCAAATTTGCTGTGGATTCTTTGCCATCTATAATTGCAATTTTTGGTACAACAAATTCCCTGAATATTTTTAATGGTGCAACAGAAGCAAAAACTCTATTAATTTCCAGTGCAGATTCTATTGAATATCAAGACTTTGCTGCTCAGATTATTTTTGGAGGAATGCCTGCCATTGGAAAATTAAAGATTGATGAAAACGGCAGTTTCAAAAATGGTGGTGGACTGCAAACTAAAGAAGTAATCAGGTTTAGTTATCAATTACCAGAAGAACTGGGTTTAAATTCTGAGTTTTTAAATACAAAAATAGATTCAATTGCTAATAAAGGGATTGAAAAAGGGGCATTCCCCGGTTGTCAGATACTGGCAGCTAAAAACGGGGCAATATTTTTTCATAAAACTTATGGTTTTCATACCTTCGATAGTATTACATCGGTCAAAAAATCAGATCTTTATGATTTTGCCTCTGTAACCAAAATCACAGGTCCATTACCTGCTTTAATGAAACTGTATGATGAAGGAAAATTTAATCTGGATACCTCTTTTGCTTCCTATTGGCCTGATTTTAAACACTCTAATAAAAAAGAAATAATTGTCAGGGAAGTATTGGCGCACCAGGCACAATTACAACCATATATAGCATTTTGGAAAAATGCTTATAAGAAAAATGGAAAATTCAGGTTTCATACTTTTAAACCAGATTCAACA
>JARGGF010000132.1 GCA_029210905.1 Bacteroidales bacterium
AAAACCTGCTCGGCGGCAGGTTTTGTTTTTTATTACGATACTGTATAAATTAGTCATTATACATTTCGTTTCCCAAGTTAAAGGTTAGCGAAAACCGCAGGGTATTTTCTAATGGGTTTGTTTGCTGGGTAGGCAATAAATAAGCAAAATCAAGCTGGAAAACATTTAGCTTCAGGCCAAGTCCCATAGTAAAAAATTTTCTATTCCCCTTGGTTTCATGCTCATGAAAATATCCTGTTCTAAGTGCAAATCGCTTATTATACCAGTATTCAACACCTACTGACATGGTAATCTCTCTAAATTCTTCTTTTGAACCACCAGGGGCATCTCCAAATGATTGCCACATTCCGGTTGGTACTGAAACATTTGGGTCTTTTCCTGCAATGATACTGTCACCTTCATAAATAGGCGGTGTCGGTACCAACAATTTGTTAAAATCCATTCCAAACATTAATGAATTATATTGATCAATATTGTAGGTTAGCGTTCCACCCAGTCTCATATTTGTTGGTAAAAAATTTGACTCAGAATCGTCGGTATAACTTATTTTATTTCCAATATTTGATATCTGAAGTCCATAGGACATGTTCGATGGTTTACCACCCAGTTTAATATCTTTTGTATAATATAAGGAAATATCACCTGCTACAGCATTTCCCGGATGAGCTGTAGAACTACTTGCGCTAATGCCACCTGTTAAATTTGAATAGATGTATCTCAGAGCTACTGCTCCTGAAAAACCATCGGTTAAAATCATGGAATAAGCTACATCAAAGGCAAATTCATTTGGTCTGAAATCTCTCAAAGTAGACCCATTAATATCAGTAAAAGTAATGTTGCCAAGTGAAAAATAGCGCAAACTTGCTGAAACGGCATTTCCTTTTTTAAAGCGCTTATAACCAGATACATAATAGATTTCAATGTCATCTACCAATGCTCTAAGCCAAGGGGTGTATGATATGGAAACCCCAAATTCCTGATCAATAAAGGAATATTTTGCAGCATTCCAGTGTTGTGAATTTGCATCAGGGCTGGTTGCTACTCCCAAATCACCCATTCCTCCTGCTCTTGAGTCAGGCGTAATCATCAGAAATGGTACTGCTGAGGTAATTGTATTCACTCGTCCACTTAAATCCTGGGTTGAAATTTGTGCCTTAATTTCGGTTTGGTTGTTTAAAATAAGTAGAATAAAAATTGATAAATAAAAGAGCTTTTTCATAAGTATCTTGTTCAATCTTTGGTTTAATTATAATTGCAAATATATTCAAATATTTGAAACGCAGAGAAAACCAAAATAGTATTAAATATATAATGTATTTTACCTATAAGATTCAAAAAAGGTATTTTTCCAGGCCAAAGAGTCATATGAAAGAGGTGGTATTCAAGGTGGTTTAGATATTCTTTCAAACTAATATAATTTCATTACAGAATCAAAAGCTTTTCAATTTTATCAGCTTTTTCACCTTCAATTGTTCTAACTGAGAGCTTATAGAAATATACCCCACGTCCTATTTTATTTCCAAAATCATCACGGCCATCCCAATTTATGCCCTGGGAACGAAAACCATTGGTTACAAGGTCTGTTTGTATGGTCTTAACAATTTTTCCGGAAACTGTAAAAACATGTATCATTACTTCCAACATTTCATTAGGTCTGTTGTGTTCAAAGAAAAAATCGGTGTTTGTTGAAAAAGGATTAGGATAGTTGAGCACATGACTAATTTTTAGTTTTTCTGAATCTGCAACTATAAAAACTATTGAATCTTCTGCTGAATTATTAAAAACATCCCATGCTTTAAGGTGCAATGTATGCTCACCAGCTTCGAGTTCAGGAAATGAATAATTTATTTTTCCACTGGTATAGTCATCTATTTCAGATTCATAATAGTCATTTAATTTAAATTGTAAATCGGGCTTATTATCAATGGTAGCAATCAGATCATGGCCTATACCATTGCCAGTTGTGTTAATACCACTTTCATCAGATAATAAAGCTATTAATTTTGGATTGTTATTTGAGATGCCGCCACTTACAAAATTTTGGTCGTTTAAATAAAGTTGAATTTTAGGGCCCTCTGTATCATTAAGATTGTTAGTGCCAGAACCACCTATAAGAACATTCTTAAAACTACCTTTTGAGTCGTTAAATATCTGAAAATTTGATGAATAGTAGCTAATTTTTCCAGTATCAACATTGTATCTAATATCTTTTGGAACAATAAAACTAAATTGAAAATCACCATTATTAACACTTGCTTTCCCTTTAAAAAGCTGATTATTTTGTATCAAATAATTAAAAACACCATCGCCATCATTATTTAAAGTTTTAACTTCCAATTCCTTATCATAAATCACCGGATATAAAACACCGTTATAACCGTCTATTTTTGAGCCATTTATCGATTGAATTTCGCCACTTATTTTTACTTTTTCATATGCTTTTAAAGTATCAGCGGCGCCTGATACTGGTAAATCGTTGATTAATTTTGTAACTACTGAATATCGTGCATAGGATGGTTCAAGGGCGGGATCACCCAAAAGTGTAAAATTTCGCTTATTAATTCCCGAACCGGATGCTATTTTGGTCAGGCGCATGATATCTCCTAGTCGGTATCTTTTGCCAGTTGAAGGATCACTCTCAAAAACATAACGATAAAAGTTTTTGTTGAGCTCAAAATTTGGATTGGCATAAACCAGACGCGTAGTTGTATACATTGCAATTGCACCACCTGCAGGATTTAGAAAGACATGCTCACCGGCGGTTATTTTTTTATAATTGTCAAAACGACTGAATTCGCAGGTTGCAGTCATAAATATTGGTAATTTGTCGGGATTCGTCCATTTATTAATTTGATCAATACTAATAACCCGTTCCTCAGCGAGACCATTTTCATTTCCATGGCCGGTGTAATTCATTAATAATAAGCCCTTTGCTATTTGATTGTTAATACTAAGGTTTGCATCCGGATAACGTTGTCCAACTGAGGAACTCTCTTGTTGATAGGCATCTAAATAGATTTTTTCGATATTAAAAACCGGATAATTATTTTTTACCATGTTGCTTAATTCATCAGCTTGAGAAGTATGCAAATTATTGTCTTCATCATCAGCAATATAGCAAATCCTGTTACGCCAATCTCCATAAGCATCAATGCTTAAATAATTTCTGATTTTTTGTACCATAGTCTCGGCCTCTGCCCTTGTTTTTACGGGTATTCTTCCAATCCCGATGTCCAGGAGTCCTTCGTGTCCACCTTCGCCATCATCCAGCAAACCGAAAAAATCGTCGGTAACGAACGATTGTGTTGGGCTAAGTGAATTATCTGATTGATAAGTTAATATATAATTAGTATTTTCTGAAAAATGATGTTTGTTATCATAAGACCCATCGCCAAATAGACAAAGGTATTTGGGTGCATTTTCAGAAGAGGGAGCCCTGTCATATACCATTTTTATAAAATTTCTGATTGCACTAACATCGGGTGACCCGGAAGAAAATTCGTTGTAAATCTGCTCAGTTGATAAAAGTACTACATTCATGCCGCTTTCAGTTTGATGAATGTTTTGTAATTCCTTAGCCTGATCAAGAAACTCTGGATGGCTTACAATTATCATATCCGCCTCGTTAATCCCATGCAGGTTTTGATTTTCAATAGAGCCAAGATCATTTCCTTGAATAATTGGAGCTAAAACCATAGATTCATCAAATGCTATAAATTCACGGAGACTGTCTGTATTTACCTTAAAGTTTACGATATTTCCATTAAAATCAGTCATAATTTGTTTAGGCTTTTGTGGATCGCTAACATCCCAGACCAGAGTTGAACTATTCGCGTTTGAAATCTGAAATTGCCCGACATTTCCAGGACCAACAGATTCTGTATTTCTAAAATCAAGTTGTTGACTCTCTATATTTAGCTGCCTTTTTGCATTAATAGTCAAATAATCGAGCCAGCCCTCAGACGAAGCAGTACTTTTATTATAGGAGAGGTTAATAGTTATTTCATTAGCCTGATTCACCTGAGAAACTATATTTTCAGTTTTTTTGATTGCATAAGTTGCAGTATAATCATAATTTACTGGACTAAAGCTTACTACAGTATCTTTATCAGCTATTTTAAGTGCAAAACTACTTGTTATGGGTGAGCGCGCTAACAAGGATACTTCAAGTTTAAATTTTGAAGCAGTCACGAGTTTCAAAATATCGAATGAAAAATTGTATTCTGTCTGAAAATCAAAGTGTTCACCAACCCAAAGGCGACCGGATGATATAAGATTTAAAGTGTCAGATTCATGGTATTGATGTTCTGTATAAGTAGTTATAGTATGTGTGGCTGGATTGCCTGACTCGATTTCATTAAATATTTTGTTATCTATTCCTGAGTTATAATCAGAACTTAGAAAATAGTAGGTGTAATCGCTATATTTGTTAATTCTTTGTCTGAATAAATCGTCAGTCTTATTAAATTCCCATTGCACCGGACCATCTCCGTAGAAATAGACCGCATTATTCTTAATTAAAATATGATTTTCAACCAGGTCATCTGGCTGATATTCATAATTATAATAAGGTAACATTGCTCCTCCGTTTCCAAATACTCTAACATTTTCCGGTTGATCTATGCCTAAACTTCTAAGTTCATCAAAGGTTAATTTATAAACACCACTTTTATTAATTTTTATTTTTATCCATTTTCCAGCGCTCAAAACTGATTGACTGGCATATTTTTTATTGGCCTTTTTTATTTTCAGTTCCTGTGATGGGATTATTTTAAGATCAAAACTTACCATTTTTTCAATATTCCCGTTAAGTTTATTTTTTCTAAGGGGAATAAAGGATACTTCAAGATAGTGGTTTTTTCTGCTTGTCAAAAACTTGTGGCTAATCTGAATTTTTTCCGGGATTTTTTCAATATTTATTACATGAGACGCTTCTTCTTTTGTTAATGATATAAATTTTTCATTTTCGAGTGTGGCAGTATTACCCTGTGAAATTTCAATTAATTCTGAATAAATTGGAAGAAAATGTTTATCTTGCTCATATATAGACCCTTCAAAATATAAAAGGAAGGTTTCATTGGATGGCAAAAGGCTTTTTTCTGCAGCAAAGAAAGGCTTCTTTTCAAGCCATTTAATATTTCTGTGAGGAAATACTAATTGACTATATAATTCGACATTTATAATTGTTTGAATTAAAATAAGTAAACAAAACTTTAATTTGTACATTTGTTTTTAGTTTGTTAAAATCGCCCTAAAAATAACGAATTCTGAGTATTTTTATTGATTAACAACAATGATAATATATTTTTTTAAGAAAACAGGCAGATACATATACGTTAATTTTAATTTTTACGTTTACTTATACTAAATCTCTATACTTGGCCATATAAAAAGATGTTTAAAGGGTTAATATTCATACTTTTACTTTTCGGAAATGCCGTTAATACCTTTTCACAGGACGTGCAATTTTCCCAACTTTTTGCAGATAGAATATACTTAAATCCTGCTTATGCAGGAGCGGATTATTGTCCCAAATTTGCCCTTTCCTATAGGAACCAATGGCCTGGTATTCAGTTCCCTTACGTAACTTATAGTGCATCTTTCGATAAATATGTAGCCGCACTAAATGGTGGACTTGGTATACGAATAATGAAAGATGATCAGGGAGGTGGAGTTTTTAATCAACTCAATCTGGATTTTATATACTCTTATCACGTAAATTTAAGTAAAAAACTAGCTGCAAAATTTGCACTTGAAGCCTCTATATATCAAAAAAATATGAACGTACGCGATTTGGTTTTTTACAATATGATCGATCCCGTACAAGGAATAATTTACCCAAACTCAGAAGCAATTGCTGATGAAAATTTTTTAAGCCCCGATTTTTCAGCAGGTATTCTATTAAATTATAGAAACTATTTTTTTGGATTTTCTGCAAGTCATCTGCCACAGACCATAGTTGAGCACCATAATGAGTATTTACCTGCAAAATTTACTGCACATATTGGAGCAGCAATACCTATATTAAAGAATGGAATGGTTGAATCGAATTATATTCTTGAGCCAAATGTGGTATATATTAATCAACAAAATATGAACATGCTTTATTATGGCATATATTTTGACATTAATGATATGACAGTTGGTCTGTTTTATCGGCAAAACCTTAATTTTCATTTTGATGCAATGGTATTTTCATACCATTTAAAAATAAAAAATTTAATGATAGCTTATAGTTACGATCTTACTTTATCAAAATTTATCAGGCAAACTTTAGGTTCGCATGAGATAAGTTTAGGATATTTATTATCTTGCGATAAAAAAAATAGAAAGTATAACACAATAAGTTGTCCCTCTTTTTAGTTATATTTGCAATGAGATAAAAAAAATGTGATAGTTATGAAGATTAAATCAGTTTTACTTGCAACATTAGCAATGGCTACATTGACCTTAAGCTCCTGTTTTATGGGAGGTGGTGGCAAAGGTGTAGGCAGCGAGTCATCCACTACAGGCTGGGCATACAACGATCCTGACATGGGAAGGTTTGAAGTTGTAGATTATCGTGAACAAGAAACAGGTCCAGGACTGGTATTTATTGAAGGTGGAACTTATATAATGGGGCAAACCGCACAGGACGTTATTTATGATTGGAACAACCTGCCCAGAAGAGTTACAGTTGCATCGTTTTATATGGACGAAACAGAAGTTAGGAATGTAGATTACAGAGAATACTTAAATTGGCTTACCAAAGTTTTTGTAAGTTATCCTCAGGTATATTTACAAGCATTGCCTGATACTTTGGTATGGAGAAAGCGATTAGCTTATAATGAGCCTTATGTTGAATATTATTTCAGGCACCCTGCCTATCATAATTACCCGGTTGTTGGAGTAAGCTGGTTGCAGGCAACTGATTATTGCGCATGGAGGACCGACCGTGTGAACGAAAAAATGTTAATTGATGAAGGAATTCTTGAAATGAACCCGAACCAGGTTGATGAGGATAACTTTAATACTCAGGCTTATTTAGCCGGTCAGTACGAAAGTGGTATCCGTGAAAACCTGCCAACCCTTGATGGCGGCGAAAGACATGCAACCATGGAGGATGGAATTATGCTTCCAAAATATCGTTTACCTATGGAAGCTGAGTGGGAATATGCTGCTCTTGGTTTGATTGGTAATTCAACAGGTTCGCCAGAAAGAATTTATAATAGGAAAATATTTCCCTGGAATGGACATTACGTTAGGAATGATACCAAACAAAACCGGGGTATGTTCCGTGCTAACTTCCAACGCGGACGCGGTGATATGATGGGGGTAGCCGGTGCACTTAATGATAACGCTTCAATTCCTGCACCTGTAGATGCTTATTGGCCAAATGATTATGGATTATATTGTATGGCTGGTAATGTAAACGAGTGGTGCTTAGATGTATATCGTCAACTATCTTCCTTAGATGTTGAAGAGTTCAGACCTTTTAGAGGTAACGTTTTTAAAGCAATTATAAGAAATGATGACGGCTCAGTAGCCGATAAAGATTCTCTGGGTAGAATTGCCTGGGAGGATGTAGCTGATGATTATTCAAGACATAACTATCAAAAAGCAAATAATATTAATTATAGGGACGGTGATGTTGAATCAAGTATTGATACTGATGGTGGATGGCTTGATGTTTCTGATACTCAGGGTTCTGACAGAATGTATTATTCAGGAGTAGGACCTAAGGGTAAAGACATGACATCTTTAATTAGTGATAGGGCCAGGGTTTATAAAGGCGGAGGCTGGAACGACAGAATGTACTGGTTAAGCCCGGGAACCAGAAGATATCTGGATGAAAGAAAATCACGCGAGAATATTGGCTTTAGATGTGCTATGACAAGAGTAGGTAGCCCAGGAGGATTTTAAAATTCAGGAAATAAATTATATTTTTAACCCGTTGTTTTGGCAACGGGTTTTTTTGTAAAGATAAATATGGAGATAAAAAAAATTCATTCGCTTTTTTTGAATTCCAGGGGAATAACTATTGATTCAAGAAAAATTGAGGAAGGTCAAATCTTTTTTGCATTAAAAGGAGCTAGTTTTAATGGGAATAAGTTTGCACTTAGTGCAATTAATCAAGGTGCAAAATATGCTGTGGTTGATGAACCTGAATTCGCAATTAAAGATAATATTATATTAGTAGAGGATGTTTTACTTTGTTTGCAAGAACTGGCAAAATTTCACCGTTCATTCCTAAATGTATCTATCCTGGCAATAACCGGAACTAATGGTAAAACCACAACAAAAGAATTGATTAGTACCGTTTTAAAAAAGAAATTCACCATAGGATTCACCAAAGGAAACTTAAACAACCATATAGGTGTACCTCTTACGCTGCTTTCCTTCAATAGCCTTACTGAAATTGGCATTGTTGAGATGGGTGCCAATCATCCCGGAGAAATTGAATTTTTGTGCAGTATTGCAGCACCAGATTATGGTATTATAACCAATATCGGGAAAGCCCATATTGAAGGTTTTGGGTCATTTGAAGGTGTTGTTAAAACAAAAAATGAATTGTATAACTATCTGAAAATTAATAAAAAACCAATTTTTATTAATGGTGAAGACGAATTGTTAATGAGCCTTTCTGAAGGAATGACTAAAT
>JARGGF010000133.1 GCA_029210905.1 Bacteroidales bacterium
AAAAGGTCGATTTTGTGAAATTTCTATACAGGTAATCTGTTTATTTTTAATAATTTTAGAACAATTATTCCAACCTATTAACCATGATTAGAAACCAGCTACATTTTTATTAAATAGCTGGTATAATGACATTTAACCCACATTTACAATTTAATGTAAACATACATTTGGAATAATTAACTATTAAAAATCATCTATTATGAGAACAGAAAAAAATCTTAGAATTAGTTTCTTTATTTTCTTTATTGCACTTTTTGGGGGCATTTCTTCCAATTACATAGTTGCACAGGAAAAACTTGAATTACTCTCCGGCGAAATTGCTAAAATAAATTCAAAAGTTTTGGACGAAGAACGGGTTGTTTCAATTGCACTGCCAAACGGATATGAGCAAGGTTCGCAAAAATACCCTGTAATATACTTACTGGATGGTCGAACTCATTTTCGTCATGCATCTTCAGCTGTAGATTACCTATCCGGACGAGGAATTATTCCTCAAATGATAGTTGTTGCAGTGCATAATATTGACAGAAACCGTGATTTTTCCCCTGTACCTGACAAAAATCGTCCAAATACCGGTGGTGCAGAGAAATTTCTTAATTTTCTGGATCAGGAGCTGACAACATACATTAAAAAGAACTATCGTGTTTCAGATTTTGCAATATTGATGGGGCACTCGTTTGGTGGCACTTTTGCCAGTTATGCCCTAATCACTAAGCCTAAGTTATTTGATGCTTATATTGCAGTAAGTCCCTATTTGCAATATGCTGATAATCACATGGTAAAAGAGTCGCAGGAGAAACTAAAGTCCAAATATAATAAACAGAAATTTTTTTACATGACAGTTGGTAATGAACCGGACTATTTTAAACCGCTTGAAGAATTTTCCACTGCAATTAAAACAAAATTAACAGATGCAATTCATTTTAGATATGACAAATATGAGGAAGATAATCATGGAACTACACCCTATTTAAGTGTTTTTAATGGATTAAAATTTATTTTTTCTGACTGGCAGCTCCCACTCATCACATTTGCAAAGGGCTTGGAAGCCATGGATGAACATTACCATGCAATATCTTCAAAGTATGGTTTCGAGGTAAAAACTCCTGAAAACCAAATAAATGCGCTTGGTTATAATTATTTGCAAAACAAGGATTTTGACAATGCAATTATGGTCTTTAAAGAAAATGTAAAACGATATCCAGAATCAGCAAATGTTTATGACAGCCTTGGTGAAGCATATGAAAAAAATAACCAGCTTAAAATGGCAAAACAAAACTATGAAATGGCTTACAAACTTGGAAAAGAAAATGGTGATTTAAACACAGCTATTTTTAAGGCTAATTTTGAGAGGGTTCAAAAAGCGCTATAATTCAATCAGTTTAACGTAAATTTTAACAATATTTAGTTTCAGATCTTACCAAAAGCTGGATGTTTACGAGCACATAGAAGTACGTGCAGCATCTGCGCGTCCAGATATCTCATGATTTTTTCAGAAGCAAAAAATTAAGGATAAGGGAGGGTTATGGTAGGTCTGAAACTACTCTTTTAAATACGCTAACTCGTTTTGAATCCGGATTAAACCGGTTTGGAACAGTTAGCATTCAGGTACCTGGAGTAATAGCGGTAACTGATACATCCGGTCTACAATAAAAAGCAGGCTCAAATAGATTGTTTAAACCATGAGGTTCCAAATTATAAAAAGGATGAGTTCTTTTGTGCTTTGCGAAAAAAAAATAGAGCCCTGAAAGCAGTGAATTAACATCCATAAAATATGAAAAGGAAATAGATAAAATGTATAAACAACTATAAATTAGAAATATATACTAATTTATTGGATGGTTTACCCTCTCATTCCTGAATGCCATTTGTTACCCAAAACTGAATCATTCATTAAATAATTTAAGGTTTTAATAACATAAGCAAAACCTTTTGGTTACATTAAATTCAGAACTTAGTGCTGTTTTTACAATCACCGATTAGTAATGCCAATAAATGATGGAAATTCAAGAAAATAACGCAGGTTTTAAAGATAAAAATGAAAATACTTTTAATCCCATAAGTAAAAAACCTGGTTTCGATTTACCCTTGATTTTATGGGGCTGGGTATTTCTTTTTGTTTCACTCTCACAGTATGTAATAAAGGCTGAAGTCAGTTCTGAGCAAATTAAAACTATCCTGAATATTTCTGGTTTATTGGTCGGACTGTCTGCAATAATACTATCCATTCATTTTGTGGTAAATAGAAGGCCAATATCAGTAAAAGAAAGGGTATTTAAATATTATTGGTTAGTTGTTTTTATTTTATACCATATAATTCCATTTTTTATAGATTCTAATTTTGCTGATTATCAAACAATTAATATTTACAGATTAACTTTTGTTGGTATGGCATTAATTGGCTGGGGAATTATTAAAAATTTCGTTTGGATAATTTACGGTGGAGCCTTGTTTGCTATAGCGCCACTTTTTATCAACCAGATTTATATGCCCTATCAACATCTTGCCATTGCTTCCTTATGGCTGTTTGCTTATATTTTCCCCTTTTTTATTTTACTTAATCAAAAAAAATCAAAAGTACTCAATCATGCGAAATTGGAGCCTGCCATGTTGTAAATAAAAAAACAAGTACATTCCTTTTTTTTGAATTTGAGGCTTTTCTCCAAATTTAGAAGCCCATTTTTCAACCGTGTAAATCATTTCTTTTTTAACAAAAACCAGTTCAATTCAATTATTTTTATACATTTGATCGAACAATCGGTGAAAAGCGTTGAAAAAGTTATTGATGAAGTTGACTCCACTATGGAGTGTTATACTTGTTTATCAGGTCATTACAATATTGCTAATCGCATTTTGCGATGTAGCCTATTTTAAGTCAGGAACTTTCCTTATTTCCAGACTTACAATTGTGATGTATCTGATTTTCAGGTTCCGTTTAAGAGCAGACATTTTTAAAAAAAACCGCTTACTGACTGACACTTTGATTATATATGTGCTCTTGGCATATTTTTATGTTGAAACAGCGCATTTAAACACCTTCCTATTTAGCAAAATTGATCCCCTTCTTGCCATGGCAGATCAATGGATTTTTGGGTATCAACCGTCTGTCATGTTTTCTGCTAAATTTAGCCATGTTCTATTTAGTGAGTGGATGTTTTTAGGCTACTTTTCATACTATTTAATGCCCTTGATTGCATTTTTTGCCATATGGAAATACCGAAGAGATAAATTTGAGGAATTTTCATTTTTTATTTTAACAGCATATTTCGTTTACTATTTAATATTCATATTATTACCGGCAGAAGGACCACAGTTTTTTTTCCCGGAACCTCTTAATCAAATTTCATCGCAAGGCGTGTTTTCAAGCCTGGTAAAATTAATACAGCAAAATGGCGAAGCACCCACAGCTGCATTTCCCAGTTCTCACATTGGTGTAACAGTCATAATGCTTGTTTTACTGTTTAAATATAAGAGTAAACTTTTCAAAATTTATTTACCATTTGCTACAACACTCCTGTTTTCAACAGTTTATATTAAGGCCCATTATTTTATAGACGTGCTGGCGGGTTTAATTAGTGCACCGCTGGTGCTATCATTTAATAAATATATTTATCAAAAGCTGAGTTTTTTTTCAAATAGAATAATCAATGCAGATACAGATTAGAGAAGTAAAGGACAAAAAGGATTTGCGTACATTTATTTATTTACCCGAGGCTGTCCATGCAGGGCATAAAAGCTGGGTACATCCAATTTATATGGATGAATGGAAGCTTTTTTCGGCAGATAAAAATTCACTTTTTAAACATAACGACACCATCCTTTTACTTGCCTGGGAGGGAGATAAGCCAGTAGGACGTATTATGGGTATTATTCCTCATCATTACAATGAGAAACATAATTTGCAAAATGCACGATTTTCATTCATGGAATGTTTTGATAATAAACAGATATTTAATGAATTAATAACTTACATTGAGAGCTGGGCCAGGCAAAAAGGATGCACAGACGTGGTTGGGCCACTTGGTTTTTCCGACAAAGAACCACAAGGATTTTTAATCAGTGGATTTGATGCCGAAACCATGATTGTGACCAATTGCAGTTTGCCTTACATGATTGATTATATTCAAGAAAATGGTTATCAGCCACATGTTGATCTATGTCAGTATGAGGTGCCTCTTAGCAATAGCATAATTGAAAGATACCAACCTTTTGCTGAACGGGCTATAAAATACAATTCAATAACCATTCATGAATTTACTTCCATACGTCCTATCAGGGCATTCATTAAACCCGTTTTTGATTTGATAAATGATACCTATCAGGAAATTTATGGGTTTTCGTCGCTCACTGAAAAAGAGGCGCATGAATTTTCAAACAGGTTTGTGCCCTTGCTTGATCCTAAATTAATTAAGGTAATCACAAACAAGCAAGGTAAAGTATTGGCTTTTATAATTGCCATGGCCGATTTAAGCAATGGGATTAGAAAAGCACGTGGACGAATATTTCCTACAGGCTGGTTTCATATTTTAAGGGCTGGTAAAAAATCAAAAAGACTGGTATTACTGCTTGGTGCAATAGCCGAAGAAGCCAGAAACAGAGGCCTTGATGCCATTCTGGGCCACCTTTTATTAAATGATGCCATAAAAAAAGGATTTACATCCCTCGACAGTCATTTGATTATGAAAGAAAACTATAAAATGCGCAGGGAAATTGAAAAACTTGAAAATTATCGGCTTTACAAAGAATATAGGATTTTTAGCAAAAAAATATCTTAGTTATATATTTGAAATTCTGCAACTTATACTTCATCAGAATAAGCTGATCACGAATAATAAATTTTTTACTACCTTTGCCTTAGATGACTAAAGAGAAATCAAATATTGAACACTTTTTCCTGAAAGCTTTTTTTATATTGCTTTTAGTGACCTCTTTTGCTTTGGTCAATCGGCAAAGTAGTACTTCGGAAGATCGTTCTGTAATAAAGACCGAACTTAGCACAAGCACTCAAATTAATGCAGCTGCCATTGCAGCCAGCCAGACTGAAATTCCTACTTTTGAAACCAACTGGACATTTGGTTCAAATGACAACTTTATGGCTCTGGGACACCATGAGTTAAGAAATTTTTATTGCGAAATTAGCCTCACACAAAGGCAAAAATATTTTCAAGTCTTATTTTTAAGTTTTAAAGAAAAACTTGATAAGCAAAATTTCACTTTTTACCTCTCTCAAAGCAAAGAAGCGCCAGTTTCTTTTACCGCTTAATAATCCAATCAAATAGTAACATTAGTATTTCTAAGCTTACTGACAAATAAATTGTCAGTCAATTTTTTATGCATGCTAATGAGACTTATCTAATAGTTGACTATGGTTTTTTTAAATGAGCTATAGTCCAGCTCAAAATCAAAATAAAATATACATTAAAAAATAAATTGAAATGAAAACAATTATATATATTCTAATTGCAGTAATGATAGGCAGTATCGTTTATTCAGCAATTCCGCAATCAAATAAAAATGTTCAGGTTTACAAAAACGAAATTGTACTCGAAAGCAATAATAAGGTATTGTTTGATAGTGAATTACAATATTCGGTCAATATTATATCTAAAAGACTTGAAGATTATGGAATCAAACTTTTTAGCATTTACCCTGTCGTAGATAAATCGCAAATTCATATTAATTTCAAAAAGCAGCAAAATGTTGTTGAAATTGCAGATTTATTATGCCAAATTGGGAAACTACATTTTCTGGAAACCTATTCTTCAGCGGAAGTTACTGCCCAACTTCAACAAAAAGACAAGCTCTATGCATTGATGAATGTAGAAAAGTCGGAATATTATACTGCTGAATTAGGAACCTGTACACTTGCTGATGCAGAAAAATTAAGTGATTATCTGAATTCGGGAGCATTTAGAAAAAAGATTCCTGCAAATTTGCTTTTTGCCTGGAGCAAAGTGTCTGCCGAAAAGCCAAATCAACTTTCAATATTCTGCTTAAAGCTTGATAATGAAGATATTTCAGTGCTTGATGGAAATGCAGTTGCTGAGATTAAATTAGATATAAGTGATTCAAAAAATCCGGCAATTTTAATAAAATTTAATGAGCAAGGCGCTAAATTCTGGCAAAAAATGACTGCTGAAAATATCAATAAAACAATCGCTATTGTAATGGATCAACAGGTGTATTATGCTCCTGTTGTTAAATCCGAAATTAAAGGAGGGAATTGTTCTCTTACCGGAAAATTTTCAGAAAAAGAGGTGAAAGTTTTTGTTTCGCTGGTAAAAAATGGGGAATTACCAACATCGTTCAAAATTAAATAAATTCTTTTTAATTATTCTTGTATAATTTAGCAAGCCTTGATGTATATAATCAACATCAAGGCTTTTGCTTACTATTTAGTATTCGAGTATTTACAACAATTGCATACAAACCAAAGCATGTAACTAAGCGAAATTGATACACAATAATGGGAACTCGAAAAATAAGTCCTTCGCAATTTTATAAAAAACAATGATGAATAGTTCTACTCCCTCCCCATAATTTTATCCATCACCCATGCCGTCCGCGCAGCAGATTCCATATTACTTCTTAATTCATTTTTACCAAGTAATGATAAAGTAACTTGCTCTATCATAGGTAATTCTACATGTTTTGGTTTCTCAACACTAAAATGTTTTTCTGCGGCACCTGTTTTTAATGAAAATGGTTTATCGGCATTTATCGAAAATGAAAGCATGCCTTTTGTGCCAATTATTTCCATCCTGTCAAGGGAATTGTCGGGGTCACCGGCATAGGTCCATCCGCAACTACCAAGTATGCCGGAATTAAATTTTAGTGTGGCTGAGAGTGTGTCTTCAATTTCATAAATACCTGCACGATTCGTGAAAAAACCATGTACATCCTCTACCGGGCCCAACAAAAAATCCAGAATATCCAATTGATGACAAGCCATATCGAAAAAATAGCCACCACCAGCAATTTTGGGAATCAAATGCCAGGGTGGATTAGCTTTATCAAAATCAGCCTTTCTTGGAGGTAAAACAGTAGTCAGATTTGCAGTAAGAATCGTGCCAATTTGCTCATTATCAATAATTTGTTTGATTTTTAGAAAATAAGGAAAGAATCTGCGATAATAGGCAACAAATAGCGGAATTCCGGTATCTTCACTTACTTTTATCATTTCATTGCACTCGTTGTAATTTAATGCCATTGGTTTTTCTACATAAACAGGTTTACCTGCCTGTAAAGCTTTTATGGCATAAGGTGCATGAGTACTTGGAGGCGTTGCAATATAAATGGCATCAACTTCTTGATTATAAATAATATCATCAGCATTTGTATAATAATTTTCTACACCATGTCTTTGCGCAAAATCCTTCACTTTTTCAGGATCTCTCCGCATAACGGCTTGTAAAAATGAATCTTCAACTATTTTAAAGGCCGGTCCGCTTTTTACTTCGCATACATCTCCACAGCCTATAATCCCCCAGTTTATCTTTTTCATTTCCAATATATTAATCAACAAATAGTTTTCTATCTATCTGGTTAAAATTATTAATTTTTCGGTAGCTAAAGTCACTGTAATCATCCCCATTAGAGTCGACTATTATTATTCCCCCTGCTTTTGCTTTTTCAGCAGCCTGAATACCTGTTTTTGAATCTTCAAATATTAACACATTTTCCGGATTCTGCCCTATTTTTTGCATGGCTTTGTGAAAAATATCCGGATTGGGTTTGCCTTTAAAACTGCCATCATCAAAAATGATGTTTTCCAATGGAATCCAATTTTCAAGTTTTAATGTTTCAATATAAAAACTTACATTTTCCCAGCCCGAAGAAGTGGCGATTGCAAATTGTATATTGTTTTTATTCAGAAAGTTAACAAAATCATTAGCTCCCGGGGCAAGTTCAAGTTGAATATTTTTACAAATATCACGATACAGGTTCTCTTTCTCATGGGTCATTTTAAGGATTTCATCATCGGTCAAAGTATTTTTAAATAAGCCTTTAAAAATATCACGATTGGGCTTTCCATGTATCTTTGCAGCTTTTTCGGCATCGGTTAATTCCAAACCATGTTTTTTAAGAAAAAAATTCCATGCCTGATTGTGGTATTTCGTATCCCAAAACAAGGTTCCGTTAAAATCGAAAATGACGGCTTTAAATTTCATTAGAAAATGTGTAAAAAAGGTTCTTAAAATTGAAGGATTAATTATCTATTTTATTCAATTACAGCATCCACCTCAATCTCTACAAGTAACTCAGGGTCAATTAATTTACTTACTTCAAGCATGGTTGCAGCCGGTTTAATATTTTTAAAAAATTCGCCATGAGCTTTACCGATTTCTTCCCATGAATTAATATTAGTCACAAACATTCTGGTTCTGATTACATTATCCATTGTGGCGCCCAACTGTTTGAGTGCTTTTTCTATTTTTTGAAAAATAAAAAGCGTTTGTAAATAGGGATCATTTTTGCCAATGATATTATTGTTTTCGTCAACTGCAGTTGTTCCGGAAACGGCAATTAAATTACCAATTTTTACAGCCCTTGAATAGCCAACAATGTCTTCCCATTTGGCTCCTGTTGATAGGTTTGTTCT
>JARGGF010000134.1 GCA_029210905.1 Bacteroidales bacterium
AGAGCCAAACCGACTCAAGGTATCATCAATATCCTGGGATCAGGTAAAGCAAATTGCAGAAGAAAAAATGACTGATTTAAATGCTTTCAAATTATCATCGGCAATGAAGATGGTTGCAGGTACAGCAAGGAGTATGGGAATTACCGTAAAAGGTCAATTTCCGGAAGATATTAATTAATTGATTAATTCAAAGAAATGGCTAAGCTTACTAAGAATAAGAAACTGGCTCTCGAAAAATTGGATATCGCAAAACAATATGCCTTATCAGAAGCAGCAAGTTTGGTAAAGGAAATTACCAATACAAAATTTGATGCTTCAGTTGATATTGATGTACGCCTGGGTGTAGACCCGCGTAAAGCAAATCAAATGGTTAGGGGTATTGTTTCGTTGCCACATGGGACCGGTAAAGATACAAAAGTACTGGTTTTATGTACTCCTGAAAAGGAAGAGGAAGCCAAAGATGCTGGTGCCGATTATGTTGGACTTGACGAGTATATCGAAAAAATCAAAGGTGGCTGGACTGATGTAGACGTAATCATTACGATGCCTTCAGTTATGGCAAAAGTAGGAGCACTTGGACGGATTTTGGGTCCGAGAGGTCTGATGCCAAACCCTAAAAGCGGTACTGTAACAATGGACATTGGAAGTGCTGTAAAAGAGGTTAAACAAGGTAAGATTGATTTTAAAGTCGACAAATACGGAATCGTTCATACTTCTATCGGGAAAGTATCATTTTCACCGGATAAAATCGTTGATAATGCCCGTGAATTTTTACTGACCATCAATAAGTTAAAACCAAGCTCTGCTAAAGGCACGTACATGCGCAGTGTGTACTTATCAAGCACCATGAGCCCAGGAATACAAATTGATGTGAAATCAATTAATGATTAATAATTAAAAAGATTAGTAAAGTATGAAACGGGAAGATAAAAGTAATCTAATCGATAGCCTTACGGAACAAATCAACTCGGCAAATCATTTCTATCTTGCTGATATCTCTGGATTAAATGCTGTTGATACAAGCCTTTTAAGAAGAGAATGTTTTAAGCAGGACATTAAGTTACAGGTTGTAAAGAATACATTGTTGAAAAAAGCTCTGGAAAAATCAGATAAAGATACTACAGAGCTGTATGCTATTTTAAAAGAAAATACATCAATTATGTTTTCTGAAGTTGGTAATGGACCGGCTAAATTGATTAAAAAATTTAGAAAAGATCATAAAAAGCCTTTATTAAAGGCTGCGTACGTTGAAGAATCATGTTACATTGGTGATGAGCAATTAGACAACTTAGTCAATATCAAATCAAAAGAAGAATTGGTTGCCGATATTATTGCATTATTACAATCACCTATGAAGAATGTTATTTCTTCATTACAGTCAGGGGGACAAACCCTTGTCGGAGTTTTAGAAACTCTTTCTAACAAAGAATAAAAATTTATAAATTTAATTAAACAAGAAAGAAAATGGCAGATTTAAAAGCGTTTGCGGAACAATTAGTTAATCTTACTGTTAAAGAAGTAAATGAATTAGCACAAATACTTAAAGATGAGTATGGTATTGAGCCAGCTGCCGCTGCTGTTGCAGTTGCTGCCCCTGCAGGTGGAGATGCAGGAGGAGCCGCAGAAGAGAAAAGTTCATTTGATGTTATTCTAAAACATCCTGGTCAGGCAAAACTTGCAATTGTGAAGCTTGTAAAAGAATTATCAGGTGTTTCGCTAAAAGATGCGAAAGAAATCGTTGATGCTGCACCAAAAGCAATTAAAGAAGGTGTTTCTAAAGAAGAAGCAGATTCGTTAAAATCTCAATTGGAAGAAGCTGGAGCAGAAGTTGAACTTAAATAATAAATTTCCTTATTAAAAGGTATCGGGTTTAGCATCCTTCCATAGAAAGGTATGCTAAGCCTTTTGTCGTTATTCTTAGGTTCAATTAATCCATAAAAATAAATGTCAACAAGAATAAGTTTTGCAAAAACCAAAAATCAGCTTGAGTACCCTGATTTTTTGGAAATTCAGTTGAAATCTTTTCAGGATTTTTTTCAGCTAGATACTACCCCTGAAAAAAGAAAACAAGAAGGGTTATTTAAGGTATTTGCTGAAAATTTCCCTATTACTGATACTCGAAATAATTTTGTACTTGAATTCATTGATTATTATATCGATCCACCCAGGTACACTATTGAAGAGTGCCTTGAAAGAGGATTGACTTTTAGTATTCCACTTAAAGCAAAATTAAAATTATATTGTACCGATCCTGAACACGAAGATTTTGAGACAATTGTACAGGATGTCTATCTTGGAACAGTTCCATACATGACTCCCAGAGGAACATTTGTTGTCAACGGTGCAGAAAGAGTAGTTGTATCTCAGCTTCATCGTTCACCCGGAGTGTTTTTCGGACAAAGTCTCCATGCAAATGGAACTAAATTATATTCTGCCAGAATAATCCCATTTAAAGGTTCCTGGATAGAATTTGCTACAGACATCAACAATGTTATGTACGCATACATTGACAGAAAAAAGAAACTCCCGGTAACAACTTTACTTCGAGCCATTGGCTATGAAGGTGATAAAGATGTTCTGGAAATTTTTGATCTGGCTGATGAAATTAAAGTTACCAAAACGGCATTAAAGGCCATAGTTGGTAAAAAACTAGCCGCACGTGTTTTAAAAACATGGGTAGAAGATTTTGTGGATGAAGATACCGGCGAAGTTGTATCAATTGAACGTAACGAAATTATAATAGACAGGGAAACAGTTGTAGAAGAAGAACATGTTAATGAAATAATTGATTCTGGAGCAGAAACAATTTTGGTTCATAAAGAGAGTCAAAACCATTCTGATTATTCAATTATTTATAACACTTTGCAACGCGACCCCTGTAACTCTGAAAAAGAAGCAGTTTTACATATTTACAGACAATTGCGTAATTCTGAGCCACCTGATGAGGCAACAGCGCGTGACGTAATTGATAAACTGTTCTTTTCAGATAAAAGATATGATTTAGGAGAAGTGGGCCGTTACAGAATAAATAAAAAACTGGGCCTAACAACTGCTATTGATGTAAAAGTCCTTACAAAGGAGGATATTACTGAGATTATAAAATACCTTATCAAACTGATTAACTCAAAAACTGATGTTGATGATATTGATCACTTAAGCAACAGAAGGGTTCGTACCGTTGGTGAACAATTATTTAATCAATTTGGTGTAGGTTTAGCGCGTATGTCAAGAACCATTCGTGAAAGGATGAATGTTCGTGATAATGAAGTGTTTACGCCAATTGATTTGATAAATTCAAAAACATTATCTTCAGTAATTAATTCTTTCTTTGGTACCAACCAGCTATCTCAATTTATGGATCAGACCAATCCTTTGGCTGAAATGACCCATAAAAGAAGGATGTCTGCCCTGGGCCCTGGAGGTTTGTCAAGAGAGCGTGCTGGTTTTGAGGTTCGTGACGTTCACTATACTCACTATGGCCGTCTTTGCCCAATTGAAACACCAGAAGGGCCTAACATTGGTTTGATTTCATCGCTTTGCGTTTATGCGAAAATTAACAACCTTGGTTTCATTGAAACGCCTTACCGTAAAGTTAACTCCGGAACCGTTGATTTAACAGATAAAGGAGTTATTTACTTAAGTGCTGAAGAAGAAGAGGAAAAGGTAATTGCTCAGGCAAATGCAATTATCAATGATGCAGGCAAATTTGTAAATCCTAAAATCAAATCAAGGCTTGAAGCTGATTATCCATTGGCATCACCAGAGGAGCTTGATTTAATGGACGTTGCTCCTAATCAAATTGCTTCTATCGCTGCCTCATTAATACCTTTCCTTGAGCATGATGATGCAAACCGTGCTTTGATGGGTTCAAACATGATGCGCCAGGCAGTGCCATTATTAAAGCCTGAAGCGCCAATTGTTGGTACAGGTCTTGAAGAAACGGTAGTTAAAGACTCAAGGGTTCTTACAGTAGCTGAGGGAGAAGGCATTGTTGAATATGTTGATGCCAACGAAATAGTAGTCAGGTACTCAAGAACAGAAGAAGAGCAATTTGTAAGTTTTGATGAAGATATAAAAAGGTACATACTTCCTAAATTTAAAAAAACTAACCAAAATACGAGTATTAACCTTCGACCGGTAGTTACCAAAGGACAAAAAGTGGTTAAAAATCAAATTTTAACCGAAGGTTATGGAACTAAAGGTGGAGAACTTGCACTGGGCAGGAATCTTATGGTGGCATTTATGCCCTGGAAAGGTTATAACTTTGAGGATGCTATTGTAATTTCAGAAAATGTGGTGAAAGACGATGTATTTACATCCATCCACATAGATGAATATATTCTTGAAGTCCGCGATACCAAAAGAGGGTTAGAGGAATTAACTTCTGATATCCCAAACGTTAGTGAGGAAGCGACCAAAAATCTCGATGAAAACGGGATGATTAGAATTGGTGCTGATGTGAAACCAGGTGATATTTTAATTGGTAAAATAACACCAAAAGGTGAATCGGATCCTTCACCAGAAGAAAAACTTTTGCGTGCTATTTTTGGAGACAAAGCAGGTGATGTCAAAGATGCATCATTAAAAGCTTCTCCATCCTTATTTGGAACTGTGATTGATAAAAAATTATTCTCACGTGCCATTAAGGACAGGAAATCGAAAAATGCAGAAAAACCATTATTAGATAAGCTTGATAGAGAGCAAGATAGTGCTATTGAAGAATTGCGCTCACGCTTAATTGATAAGTTATTTATTTTGGTAAATGGCAAAACTTCACAAGGGGTTAAAGATTATTATGGAACTGAAATCATTCCAAAAGGGACGAAGTTTAGTCTGAAGATGCTTCAAGATATTGATTTTGTGCATGTTAATGCCAACAAATGGACTACAGATAAATCGAAAAATGATACCATCAAAAATTTACTTTATAATTACATTGTTAAACACAAAGAAATAGAAGGTAAATTCAGACGGAGGAAATACAATATTTCAATTGGTGATGAGCTTCCAATTGGTATCGTTCAATTAGCAAAGGTTTATATTGTACAAAAGCGGAAAGTTAAGGTAGGTGATAAAATGGCAGGACGCCATGGAAACAAAGGTATTGTTGCCAGAATAGTTCGCCAGGAAGATATGCCTTTCCTTGAAGATGGAACTCCTGTTGATATAGTTCTAAACCCACTTGGTGTGCCTTCAAGGATGAACCTGGGTCAGATTTATGAAACAGTACTTGGCTGGGCAGGAAAAGAGCTTGGAATGACATTTGCTTCACCAATTTTTGATGGAGCAAGTTTGGATGAAATTAATTCTTATACTGATAAGGCCAAAGTTCCAAGATATGGTAGAACTTACCTCTATGATGGTGGAAGCGGAGATAGATTTGATCAGCCGGCAACAGTTGGAATCATCTATATGCTTAAGCTTGGTCATATGGTTGATGATAAAATGCATGCTAGGTCTATTGGTCCATATTCATTAATTACACAGCAACCGCTTGGTGGTAAAGCCCAGTTTGGTGGTCAGCGTTTTGGTGAGATGGAAGTATGGGCACTTGAAGCCTTTGGTGCAGCGAATATCCTTCAGGAAATACTGACTGTGAAGTCAGATGACGTAGTTGGACGGGCCAAAACATATGAAGCGATTGTTAAAGGAGAACCCTTGCCATTGCCAGGTATACCGGAATCACTGAATGTGTTGCTTCATGAACTTCGAGGTCTAGGTTTAAATATAAAGCTAGAGTAATATATATTTTAGTTTAGCAGATAAAATCTACTAAACTTTCTACTTTTTAATTTTATTAAAGATTTAACTATGGCTTTCAGAAGAGATACCAAAGTAAAAAGCGATTTTACAAAAATCTCTATAGGTTTATCATCGCCCGAAGTAATTCTAGAACATTCTAGCGGCGAAGTACTTAAACCAGAAACAATTAACTACAGAACATATAAGCCGGAAAGAGACGGTTTGTTCTGCGAAAGGATTTTCGGGCCTGTAAAAGATTACGAATGTCATTGCGGAAAATATAAAAGAATCAGATATAAAGGTATTGTTTGTGATCGTTGCGGTGTTGAAGTTACCGAAAAAAAAGTTCGACGCGAAAGAACTGGTCATATTTCATTGGTTGTTCCAGTTGCGCATATCTGGTATTTTAGATCTTTACCCAATAAAATTGGATATCTACTGGGCTTGCCTACAAAAAAGCTTGATTCAATAATTTATTATGAAAGATATGTTGTAATTCAGCCAGGATTAAAAGCCGAAGATGGAGTTAAACATCTTGACTTTTTAACTGAAGAAGAATACATTGAAATTTTAGATACCTTACCAAAGGAAAATCAATTACTCGATGATGCAGATCCAAATAAATTCATAGCACGGATGGGCGCTGATGCTTTGTATGATCTACTATCCCGGATTGATTTAGATAGTTTGGTTTATGAATTAAGGGACAAAGCAAATAAAGAAACTTCTCAACAGCGAAAAAATGAGGCCCTTAAAAGGCTTCAGGTAGTAAATGCTTTCAGGGGATCACGTGATACAAATAAGCCTGAATGGATGATTGTTAAAGTAGTACCTGTTATTCCCCCTGAATTGAGACCTTTGGTTCCATTGGATGGTGGTAGGTTTGCTACGTCTGACTTAAACGATCTGTACCGCAGGGTAATTATTAGAAATAATCGATTAAAGAGGTTAATTGAGATTAAAGCACCTGAAATTATTCTTAGAAATGAGAAAAGGATGCTTCAGGAAGCAGTTGATTCTTTATTCGACAACTCAAGAAAATCAAGTGCTGTTAAAACTGAAGCAAACAGACCTTTAAAATCATTGAGCGATAGCTTAAAAGGTAAACAAGGTAGATTCAGACAGAACTTATTGGGTAAAAGGGTTGATTATTCTGCCCGTTCCGTAATTGTTGTAGGTCCTGAATTAAAATTGCACGAGTGCGGTATCCCTAAAGACATGGCAGCTGAGCTATACAAGCCGTTCATTATCAGGAAACTGATTGAACGGGGTATTGTAAAAACAGTAAAATCGGCCAAAAAAATTGTTGATAGAAAAGACCCGGTTGTTTGGGACATCCTGGAGAATGTATTAAAAGGACATCCTGTATTACTGAACCGTGCTCCCACCCTACACAGATTAGGTATCCAGGCTTTTCAACCAAAATTAATTGAAGGAAAAGCTATTCAGCTTCATCCACTGGTTTGTACCGCGTTCAACGCTGACTTTGATGGTGACCAAATGGCTGTGCACCTTCCTTTAGGAAATGCTGCAGTTATCGAAGCTCAACTTTTAATGTTAGCTTCCCATAATATTCTTAACCCTGCCAATGGAGCTCCAATTTCGGTTCCATCGCAGGACATGGTACTTGGATTATATTACATAACTAAATCCAGAAGAAGTTCTGAAGAGAGAAAGGTCAAAGGCGAAGGTCTTACTTTCTATTCACCAGAAGAAGCTATTATTGCTTATAACGAAAAAGCTGTAGAATTACATGCACATGTTAAAGTAAAAGTAGATGTAAAAGAAGATGGTAAAATTGTAAATAAAATGATCGAGACTTCTCTTGGTCGTATTATTTTCAATCAATCGGTGCCAAAGGGATATGGTTATATCAATGAATTGCTGACTAAAAAAGCTTTAAGGGATATTATTGGTTCTATTTTGAAAGAAATGGGAACAGCAGCCACTGCGCAATTCCTTGACGATATAAAAGATCTGGGTTATACCATGGCCTTTAAGGGAGGATTATCATTTAACCTGAATGATGTGATTATTCCTGAAGCAAAAACAAAGATGATTGCAGAAGGTTATGAGCAAGTTGACGAGGTTTTGAATAACTACAATATGGGATTCATTACCAACAACGAGCGCTACAACCAGATTATTGATGTTTGGACGCATACAAATGCCAGATTAACCAATACGGTTATGAACCAATTATCAACTGACAATCAGGGATTTAACTCCGTATACATGATGCTCGATTCAGGTGCAAGGGGTTCAAAAGAACAGATCAGGCAATTGTCTGGTATGAGGGGTTTGATGGCTAAACCGCAAAAATCAGGAGCTAGTGGATCAGAAATTATTGAAAACCCAATTCTTTCTAATTTTAAAGAAGGGCTTTCTGTTCTTGAGTATTTTATCTCAACTCACGGTGCTCGTAAAGGTCTTGCAGATACTGCTCTTAAAACAGCTGATGCAGGTTATTTGACTCGTAGATTGGTTGATGTGGCTCAGGATGTCATTATTACCCAGGATGATTGTGGAACCTTAAGAGGATTAGTGGCTACAACATTAAAAAAGAATGAAGAAGTTGTAGAATCATTATACGAAAGGATTTTAGGTAGAACAACTGTACATGACATTTACCATCCATTAACAGGTGAATTAATAGTTGAAAACGGAGAAGAATTAACGGAAGAGATTTCGAGAATAATTGAAGATTCTCCAATAGAGCGGGTTGAAATTCGTTCGGTATTAACTTGCGAGACCAGACTTGGTGTATGCGCAAAGTGCTATGGACGAAACCTGGCAACAGGCCGTATGGTTCAGATGGGCGAAGCTGTTGGTGTTATCGCAGCACAATCTAT
>JARGGF010000135.1 GCA_029210905.1 Bacteroidales bacterium
GCAGACCTTATCCTTTAAATCATTAAAACTGAGTTCATTCATCTTTTATAAATTATAATATGCTATGTTTTCTTTAATAATAATATCTATCTGGCTGTAATTTAATTTGTTAACCTTTTTTTGGAGCACCAGGTGGTTAAAAAGGGCCATGATAGAATTAAAACCCTGGTCCTCCGGCTTTTGTCCAATTAAAAAATCAATAACACCCAGATTAAGATATTCTACATTGGGTTGTATTAAATCATAGCCCAGGCAGATTGTACGCTGTAAATTATTTTCTTTCAGAAAAGCGGCTACCCTGTAAACCCTTGAATTTGGTACAAATACTGCTTTAATGTTGTGATGCTCCCCGAATATTTTTTTTAATGATAGTGATGGCTCTGTGTTTATAGACAGGTCAATATCAATAGATTTAAATTTGCAATCGCAATTATTTGAATTTTTAAAAAAGTCAATAAAGCCTTTTTCCCTTAAAGTGATATGATGCGAAACCAGCTTTTTGCCTGCCAGCTTTGCAATAAGTATTTCCGAACCATTTGGTATTATGTTGCTAATTAATCTGGCAGCTGCTTGTCCGCTTTGTCTGGCATTTTGACCAAAGAAGGCGATATTATTTCCGCTTGCCAAGTCAACATCAAGATACACATAAGGTATACGCTCTTCATCCATTAATTTCACAAAATCTAAAGAGGCTTTTTTGTGCTTTGGGTTAAAAACTACTCCGTCGGGATTACATTTGAGAACTTCAGCATAAACTTTCCGGAAGGAGTTTTCATCCGATCCTTTAAATTTATGAACATCAACAATCGAATTAAAGTCTTTAATTTCTTCGGCAGCTTTTAATACGCCCTGCAAGGGTTTTTCCCAGTAAGGGGTGTAGTTGTTGGCATCGGGAATGATTACTGCAAATCGATATAATTTCTTTGATGCCAGCGATTTGGCGATTAAATTGGGAGTATATCCCATCTCCCTGATAATATCTATTACTTTCTTTCTTGTTTCTTCTTTTACTTCGCCACGGTTGTGTAATACCCTGTCGACAGTTCCGGTTGATACACCTGCCTTTTTAGCAACATCTTTGATTCTTATTTTTCCGTTTTCTATACCCATTTTATTTTGTTAAAAAAGTCGTGTGCGCACACGCAAATATATAAATTATATTCGTGGGCGCACACGATTTATTGAAATATTTTTGTGATTCGCGCTAAAGCAAGCTTTAAATAACTATATATGAGTGTGATAACAAAATAGAGATTTTTTTAAAAAAGTAAAAAGCAGGAGCTACAAGTTTCTTTTTTTATCCTCTTTAACAATTACTTCTTTTTTCCCAAGAAGTATGATTTTGTAGGTTGCCATTGATTCCGGTTGATCGTGACTCAAAAACTGTAACAGGTTGTTCTTACCAATAGATCTGGGCCATTAAAAAAGTAATTCACTAAAAATCACCCATCCCCCAAACCAAAGTTGGTCTTATATAAAAGATATTTCCTTTAAATTGGTCAAAACTATGTTTGGTAATATAATTATATCCAATATCAACCTTAATGCTGAGATGATTTTTTGTTGGATAACTGCCATAATATGCCCCGCGTGTAGTAAACTTAAATAACTTCAATTCTGTATGCAGCCCAATTCCACATATAAAGGATTTAATAATAGTAAGTTCCAAATCTTCACTGTTCTTATCATTATTAAAAATATTACTTTTTAACGAATTTCCTGAAATAGAAGCATATGGAGCTATATGAAATCTAGAGTTTCTTACTAAAAAATAACCAGCTAAAAGACCACCTTCAATATATGAAAAACTTTCATTAACATTAAAAGAAGTATCAATGTTATTAAAACTGGCATCGAAGGGTTTTTTTAAGCTAAGATTGCCCCCGGCAAAATAAAATGAAGTGTATACCTTATTTATATTAAAGTCCAGGCTCATATTGGCCATTGTCCCTGGTGAAAACATGTCACCGAAATTACCTGTTTGAAAGGTCTGATTTGTTCCAAATGAGAAGCCAAATGATCCTTTCGTTCTTGGACCTGGTAAAAAGTTATTTACAAAATACTCATATTTAGTTTGAGGATAGTTTTTTTTGAATGATTTTAATTTCTCATTATACATGTCATCTATTTCCTCATTTTTTATTAGATGTAAATACAAGTCAAGTAAATCTTCGCCTTCGGAAGGGAGATCCTTTTTTTGCCCCATTAAAGATTCTACCTGATTCTTAAAGAGTTGATACAATTTTTGCCTAATTTGGTAAACCCCTGAATAACAGATTGGTTTTTGATATTCACGAATGTTTTCTGCCAATTCAAGCCATTTATACCAGTCGGATATTAAACTGGCAATTAAAAGTTGTTCGTGGAATTCAAAGGCCGAGCAATTATCATCTCTAACCTCTGTTAAAATGTAATAATAAACCTTACTTGCCTTTTTAAAATCATTTTCATCCAAACTCTTCATTAACAGTTTTCTGCCATTGTTTATTATTATTTCAGTGCTATCAACCATTGAATTTATTTCGTTCTCAATTTGAGCATTGGCATTGATTGATAAAACGGCAATAAATATTGTAAATATGACAATTTTAGAAGGTTTTGTTTTCATAATAACCTGTTGAAAATTAGATCATTTGTGTGTTTTTAATTATTGCAAGTCAAAAAAAATTAACTGATTTTACCTGAGAATTTAACCAGGCTTTGCTTATAAGAAAAAACCAAAATTGAATTCAAATATGCAAATTAAATTTGTAACGGCCTAATGAACAATGGCTGTTTTTGTGTAGATCCGTTTCAGGTTGTATTAGTTTTAGCAAAAGTGTGTATCTAGACAATATTCATATTTAGCGATAAAATATTGGGAGACAGAATTCTTGTAGTATGTTTTCTTAATTGAATCAGATTAAGCTTTTTACTTTACATAATCTCAGGCGACCTGGGTTTATGTAAGAGTGGGAGGGTTCTTTTATTAAAGAAAAAGATGGGAAGGACTGGGTGTATCCTTCCCTTTTATAGTTAATTAAGTTCTTTCACTGAATAATCATATTTATAGGATCCAAACTTCCCATTTTCATGCATTCCTTCAATAATTATCTCAAAATCATCAACGATATCAGATTGATAGAAACTTATGTGGGCCTTACCGTTTTTATCAGTTTTGATAGAGGGGTTCCAGTAAACGGTTTTTCGTAAATCTTCCTTTTCATTATTCACTGTATTGGCATCATATTTTGGCGAATAGAATTTTTTAGGAGTATGGTAGCCCAGCATTTTGAATCTTATTTCGCCACGTTTATAATAAAAACCTTTTTTAGTATACACCGCTATTACTCCATTAACACCTTGCATGCCATAGATAGCTGCCGATGGACCTTTTAGGATTTCTACATGGTCTACATCCTGCACGCTAATAGATTGAATACCATTATAATCAGTTGCCATACCATCTACCAGGTAAAGTGGTTCGTTGCTGAGTAAAAGACTGCTTGGCCCCCTTAACATGGCACCACCATTGCCAACCTGTAAACCTGGTACACGGCCTTTTAGGGCATCCATTACACTTGAGTAGGATGAAAATGAAGGATCCTTAAAATCTACTACATTATCAGCCCTGCTATGGAGTTTAAAATCCTCGGGTACATTTGGGTCTTTTTCTGGCTCCTTCCAGGGTTCGTGTTTGATTTTTCGTTTAACAATCAGACTGTCAACATAAAATTCCCTGAATGGGTTAAAATCTGTACCAATTTCCCTGTCCTGATCAGGTATTATCATAATGTTTTTCCGATTCCATCGGGTTCTGGCCTCTATTAAAACATCAATGGTATCTGAATAGTCAAGGTTCAGAAATTCAAATCGTCCTTTTTCTTTTGAGTAGTCAGTGAAAACATCGTTAAACTTGTTGAGTAAAGTCAGGGTCACTTTTGCTTCTTTTACCGAAATATCGAAAAAATATTTGGTAATTCTTCCGGTTATCCTCAAATCAGTTTCAACAGGAAATTCAGGATCAGGGATGGAATCTTTTAGAATCGTTTTCCAATCAAATTTTCGCCAGCCCTGGGTTAGCATTAGTATATCCAGGTTGTTTTGGTGCGCCTTGCTACCATCAAAATATGCCTCCGGATCTTCAACTAGCCCCTTTAAATCAGACTGTAATAAAAAGTAATTTCTGATATTTGTTGATTTGCTCAAAGAGGCGGTTAATTGAGACTTATTTCTAACAGACATAGACAGTTCTGCTTCCACAGGTGTTCCTTCATCCATAACTTCAATATCAAATTCCACTTTTTCTCTTTTGCCAATATTTTTTTTATCAAAGTTGGTTTTTATATCAAGTTTTTCACCATGATTGATAAAAGCAAGTCGTTCGCATTGTGGAATGCCATGTCCGTCAAACAAATTAAGCTGGATAATTCCTGTTGGAAAAATTTTCTTGCCAATGTTCAATTTAATAGTTCCGGATTCAAAGCTGTGTTTCCCTGACGAGTAAATTTTGCCACCATTTTGAATGAATAAATAAACAGATTTTGCTACCGGATCGTTTCCAAATACTTTGTTGGTACTTATATTTACTTGTAAAAGATTATTATTCTGGCTTACATTCAGGTTATAACCCTGCTCAATCACTTCAGGAAGTTGATACTTTAAGCTTTTTCCTTTTTCTGATTTTACAACAGCATAATATTTCTGGCCGTATGCAGGTTCAAAATCTATTTTCCCCATGCCCAGGTGGCTTGATTTAAACGAAGCCACTGCAGCACCTTTTTTTGTGTAAATCTGGCCTTCCACATCTATTCCCAGGCCATTTTCATCAATTGCCTTAAATGCCAGTTGGGTTTTCAAAGAACCCACAAAGTCACCGCCTTCAGGAAAGAACTGTAAGTCAATGGCCTTGTCTTGTTTTGAGACTTTCTTTGCCTTTTTATAAAACTCTTTTGAATAATAGATTTTATCAGGATGGATGATCCTGATATCTTTTTTGAAAAGATAGTCTTTGCCAAAGTTTTTCATGTTTCGGGTAAAGGCACGGATGGAATATAATCCGGTTGAAATGGTATCAAGCACAGGTAATTCGCCATGGGCAAATCCATTCTCAATTTTAAGGAGCTGCTGCATAAAAACCTCTTTTGTGGGCGAAATCATCTCAATGTAAAGATTTTTGCTGCGGTTTTCGGGACTTTTTTCTGTATCGTTAAGAACATAAGCTTTGTACCAAATTTTTGAACCGGTTTGGTATTCATCTCTGTCAAGTTGGAGGTAGACTTTTTGCTGCGGATATTTTGAAATATATTCTTCAAAATGGCTGGTAATATAATCCAACCAGTAGTCGGGGTCGGTCAATGGGTGCTTAAACGCAGAGAGACTAAAAAGTATCGATGCTGTAATTAGCAATGTAAGAAGTAGTTTGTTTTTCATAGTTACCTAGTTAAGAGTTAGTTCGGTAAAGAACTTGCTGTATTGGATAAATAATTTTACCATTTGAAGAAAGTGGAAATGGTACTTAATCGATCCGCTTATTTCAAAGATATTGAATAAACATCAACAAGTCAAGTGCTAATTTTAACCGAAAAAAATAGCTATCTATAACTATGATAAGAAAAAGCGAGCTTACCCTTACATAAAATTAAAAAAAATTTATTCTAATGGTTCAAAAAACAGAACAACCAGCAAGGGTTGGTTTCTAAACCGCCGTTGGTTGTTAGGTTTTAAAAATATTTTTTCAATTTTAATCAGGGATATTATCGATGCTAAAGGGTGACGTTTTGCTCTAATATTCTGCAAATCTTAAGAGCGATTTGTCAAAAACGGTTTTTGTTTCTTCGATAATATGACTTCTCCATTTATTTGACGAAGGGTAATACATCTCCAGTAAATCTTTTTTAACTTTTTCTTTATCCTCCTCACTTTCAAAGCCATGCTGCTGTCCCTGGTTTTCTAGAATCATAATATGAATGGATTTAAGAGATCCCATAGTTGTCTGACTATTCATGGTTCCATATTCAAATGTCATTGGAATAAATTCTTTTTCCTTGTTAATTTTTCCAATATAACCTACAAAATCGCCAGTTATGGTGTAGAAATCTTTTTGATCTCCCCAATCAATCTGAAAACCTTCAAAAATTGTTTCGATCCTTTTTTTTACAGGAGCTTCTGCGGGATTTGGAAATAAATGTAAAACACCTCTTGCACCATATCCTGTATGTAAATCGATGGCTAAAATTGAATTATAGGGTTTACAAATACTATCAATAATTGGCGCAAGTTTTTTAATCTGGGGCTCAAAATCGTTGCCACCAAAATACAGGCCTTTCGGAAACTCATACTGCCCCTGCAATACAGCTTGTCGCAAAACTGGCATAGAAGCTTTTGCTATCTCTGCTATTGCTTCTACAAAGAAAAATTGGTTACCTAAACTTCCGCAATCTACCGTCCCCTCCGGGTTTATTAAATCGTATACTTTAGGATATCCCTCATTTTTAGTAAGGTAAAGTTTCTTATCAATGTCGCTGTTTCGGTTTAAATCTACATTATTTTCGCTTACCCTGCGGATATATTTAAAACCATAGGGGTTGAGGCTGTGAATTAATAAAACGCTGGTTTTGCTCAACAGCTCCTCGTTGAGGTACTTATCCATAAAAAACGACTGAATGGCACTTCCTACGTAACCTTCAACCCCATGAGTACCGGAGCTGATAATCAGTAGGTTATTAACTGTTGAATCTCCCGGAATAAAACAAATATCAGTGGTTAAGCCAGTATCAATTTTGCTGTCTACTTGTATGTTAAAAAGCTTTGCATCCGGAAAATTTGATCTTATTTCTTTTGACATTTCCCTGAAGTTTTGACGGGCTTCGTCATAAGAATTTTTAAAATAGCTTAGGTTTGTTTCGTTAATTTCATAGTCATCTTTAATCGAGGAATAATTAAAATCGTAATAAAAATAGCCAAGTGCAATAACTATTATAGCAAGGAGTGTGATAAATGTATAACGAAGAATTTTCAAGAGTTTTTTCATAGCATCTAATTTTAGTTAGCTTAAGAACAGAGAGTAAAGATATTGAATAGATATTATTATTCAAATTTTCATTGGTCAATAAAAAAAGGCTGGAATACATTGTATTTCAGCCTTTTAAATATTTAAATATGAATTGTTTAGAATTCTTCAATATGAATTTGACCCGGTTCTTTCTTTTTGTGAACCATAAAATTTTCGGCAGCCAACAACTCTTTCATCCCGTTAATCATAATTGGGTTGCCACACAAGAAAATGTGCGTGTTATCCGGAGTTGGCCTGAATCCAAATTTTTGATCAATAATGGTATCTTTCCAGATTTCTTCAATAAAGCGAATATCGCCATTCCAACCTACCGGCTCCTTAGCAGGCTCAGTAATTGTTGGATGGTAGTGGAATTTTGGAAACATTGATTGCAACAAGGCAAGCTCAGAAGAATACCCTAAATCCCAACTATTTGCAGCGCCATGGATAACCATAATCTGTCCTTGTCTTGATAGGGCATTTGAGCGCAACATACTCATATATGGAGCTACTCCTGTACCAGTACCAATAAGTATGACGTTTTGATCCGGTTCAATTTCGTCAATGGTAAACATACCGGTAGCTTTTTTGCCAACCCAGATTTTGTCACCAATTTTTAAATTAAAAATACGAGGGGTTAATGAGCCGGAATGAACCAAAGTAATGTAAAATTCAATAAATTCCTGGGTAGATGAAGAAGCTATTGAATATGCTCTTTTTATCAATTTATCTGATTCAAATTGAGTGTGTTCTTCTGTAGCTTCAGCACATCTGGGCGCTGAGGCATATAATCCAAGGGCAATAAACTGTCCGGGTTTGTATTCCGGCAATTCCCAACCGTCGGGTTTTAATCTGATAATTTTCATGATAGGTGAAACCTGAAGCACCTGGGTTACAAAACAATTTAATTCATTCATAATTAATAATATAAAAAATAATATATGCTTTAAATCTTTATTTTTGGGATATTTTTTTTGAGAAGATTTTAATATAAATCAACTATTGAATATTTCTATTTATGGCGAAAAACAGCCACTGAAATAAATTTTTACCTTCGTTTATCGCTCAAATTTCGGCTGCAAATGTATTGATTTTTTTTTAGCTAAAAAACGATTTTTATCAGAAGGCTGATTATAATAAAGCTTCAATATAACCTTCAGGTAAATTGGTGGTTATCAATTTTTTTTCAGCATCTATTGATACAATAAAATCGGAAATAAGAGGGACTAATAATTCCTTTTTCTGGTGAAGAATTAAAAGCATTGGGTTTTCTTTCAAATCGATGTACTCCTTAACAATTCCCAATTCCTTTAATTTTTTATCAATAACCGAATATCCAATCCAATCGTAAGGACTTTCGTTGGTTTTTTGCTCTATATCAGATAATTCGGACGTATTTAGATAAACTTTGCAGGATATCAGCTTTGCTGATTCTTGTTCATCCATTTCGTCAAACCTTAGTAGTAAAGTACTGTCGTTGAGTTGTCTGATGCCATTTTCCGAAATAAAAAAAG
>JARGGF010000136.1 GCA_029210905.1 Bacteroidales bacterium
CACCGAATAGGTGAGGTGGAACACTTACATTTACTTAATCGATTGAGCAGAACTTTTCTCATGAGTGTTAACGAATAATAGCTCAATTTGGGTATCAATCAATTTTATGGGTTAAAAGAATTTTACTATAATACCCTGAGTGGCAGTAGTAGTAGCAGTTGAATTATGCAATATAAAACTGCTAATTCCCCTGCCACTGATTATTAGCAAAGAAATTATAAACGCCTATCCACAGGTGTGGTATTCATAGGAAATAGGCTGTTCAAAGAGTAAATTTCAGCCACCAAAACTCTAAAACACTAAATATCACAAAACATATCTTTTTTAGAATTAATGATTTGTGGCATTTTGTGACTTTATGTTTTAGTGGCATTTATCATATTTTGCAACTTTTTAAACATCCTCCTATTGGATTATGATGGAAAAATTCACATTAGTCATTTAAAACCAGACACTAGAGCATATAACTTACTAAAGTCTGGTGATCATCGTTGCTTAGTTTATGATAAAGCCCACTTGCTTTATTTTTATTAAGTAAATCGATGATTTCCTGGCTTTTATCTTTGCCAATTCCAATTTCAGCCAGGCTTACAGGTGCCTTAATCTGCTTAAAAAATGATTTCAGTTTTAGTAAAAAATCATCAAAAGAATTGGTATTAAACAGCAGTTTGGCCAGATGCATAATTCGATCCGGTATTCTTTTTTGTTGCAACCTGAGCCATGCCGGGTATACTATTGATAAACTTGCCCCATGAGGTGTATCATATAAAAATGACAGGGTATGACCAATATTGTGTACGCCCCAGTCGCCACTGGTAGCCCTTCCATAAGAAGTTATCCCATTTAAGGCGCAAGTCGACTGCCAAAGAATATTTGCCCGGTATTCGTAATTATCAGGCTCTTTTAGCACCAGGTTTGCATACCTCATAGTCTCCAAAACTATCGATTGAATAAATCTATCTGCTAATGGAGCATCACCTTTTGCAAAAAAGGCTTCAAAAGTATGTGCGATTAAATCAACTATTCCATAGGCAGTATACTCAGGAGAGACTGAAAAAGTATACACCGGATCCAGAAAAGAATGTTTTGGATACATCAAAGGGTGAACAAAACCATTTTTTTCCTGAGTATCAGGATTTTGAATAACAGCAGCTGCATTCATTTCAGTACCTGTAGCTGCTAAAGTCAAAATTGCAATTAATGGAATCTCTTTTATTGGTTGCACAATAGATTTCATTACCTCCCAGGGATCTAAATTATCCGGAATACAGACAGATACAATTTTAGCGGAATCGATAACACTACCGCCACCAAGAGCAACAATCATGTCAACCTGATTTTCAACACCTAAAGTAATCGCTTTTTGAACATCACTGATTACCGGATTGGATTTGATTCCTGCAAATTCGAAAACCTGGGCATTGGCAATTTCAAGTTGAATCATTACATCCTGATAAGAGCCATTTTTCTTTACAGAACCACCTCCATACATTAACAGAACCTTTTTGCCATAAGTTTGAACAGTTTCGGCAAGCTCCCCTATAACACCTTTGCCAAAATGCACATGAACCGGATTGAATACAGAGAAATTTTCCATCGCAATATTTTTTTGTTAATTTGTACTTCAAAAGTTTTTATACCTAAAAGTAATTGTTTTTAAAGAAGAAATCAAGCCTAAAAATAAAAAATTTATTTTAAGGGGTATTTTGGGAATAAAATTAAAATAATAATGCTCAATTAACATATGGAAACACCGGCTAATAAGGAAAATTCAATATATCCTACTGATAACCAGAAGAATATTGAAACCTTGAATAAAAAATTGAAAAAAGCACTTAAGAGTCAACAAGCACTTTTTGAAATGCTAAACCTGGCCAATGCTGCCATTGTTAAATTTTCACCATTTGGTAAAGTGTTGTATGCCAATGATTTATTTGTTCGATTATTAAATGTAAAATTTGAGGGGATTTATAAAAAGAAATTCTGCCATTCAATGTTTTACTCCCTGCTAAATGATGAAGATGGATTAGTTGATTTTATTGATCACATAGAAGAAAAACAATTTTCTGATAAAATATTTATTACTAAAAATACAACTAATGCTGATGAGGAAATCTGGCTTTGGTGGACAGTTAAACCTATTATCAGTAAAAACGGTAAATACAGAGGTTACATGATAACTGGTGTAGATATAAGTAAGCGAAAACAAGTTGAAAATCAAATAATTCAGAAAAATAAGGAAATTAAGGTAAGTAATTCCAAATTGCGAAATATAAACACTGAGCTGGAAAAATCTAATGCAGAATTAGTTGACAAATCTAAAAAACTAATTACAAGCGAGTTAAGATTCAGAAATATGAGTGAAAGTATTCCATTGGGTATTTTTATTGCTGATGTTGAAGGGAAAAACAATTTTGTAAATAAAGAATATTCTAAACTTACCGGACTAAGTTTTGAACAAGCTATGAATAAAGGATGGGTAGATGCTATTCATCCTGATGATATTGAAAATGTTAAAAAAAGATGGTTTAATGGAATACAAAAGAGACCAGTCAACTATAATATCATTTACCAGATTAAAAACATTAAAAATAACAAAATAATTAAAGTACATTCAGTGGCCCGGGAAATGTTAAATGAAGGGCAACTTATTGGATATGTGGGTATTATCGAAGACATCACAAAAAAAGAACGGCTGTTACAAAAACTCAAAAGTTACGAGCTGATTATTAGAAACTCCGGCGAATTGATGTCATTAATCAACAAAGACTTTGTTTATTTGGTTGTAAATGACTCCTATGTTCAGGCACATGACTTGAAAAGGTTTGAAATAGAAGGAAAAACATCGGAAGAATTATGGGGTAAAGAATTATTTGAAAAAAAGATCAAAGATAAGTTTTTAAGGGCATTTTCAGGAAAACAAGTAAGGTACCAGGACTGGTTCACCTATAAATATTTAGGCACAAAGTTTATGGATGTCACCTATCAGCCTGTATATGGAAAACGGGGAGAGGTTGAAGCTATTACAGTTAACACGCTGGATATCACAGATTTAAAAAACACACAAATAGAGCTGGAAAAGGCAAAAAATGAAGCAGAACATGCCAACAAAGCTAAAAGCGAATTTTTGGCCAATATGAGTCATGAAATCAGAACTCCGCTAAATTCGGTAATAGGATTTACAGAACTACTTGAAAATCAAATAGAAAACAGTAATCATCAAAAATACCTTAAATCCATTAAAGCCGGAGGCAGGGCTTTACTTACCATTATCAACGACATTCTTGACCTGTCTAAGATAGAAGCAGGGAAAATGGAGCTTAGTTACGAACCCATTCATTTTCAGTCATTAGTTGAAGAAATCTCACAAATTTTTTCAATTCAGTTTGATGCAAAAAAGCTTGAATTTGAAACTGAACTGTCGCCTGGTTTACCCGAATATGTCCTTCTGGATGAAATCCGCCTTCGTCAGGTTCTTTTTAACCTGGTAGGAAACGCTATTAAGTTTACCAATAAAGGTGGGGTCAAATTGTCAATTTCGGAATATGAAAAAAATGAAAACAGATGTTCGGTTAAAATAGTTGTTCGTGATACCGGAATTGGTATCCCAATTGATCAACAAGAACTTATTTTTAAAGCATTTAAACAACAGGCAGGACAAAACACCCGCAGATATGGTGGTACAGGACTTGGCTTAACCATAAGCAAAAAACTTGTGGAGGCTATGAATGGAGAAATTTCATTGCAAAGTATTGAAAATGAATATACTGAGTTTATTATTGATTTCAAAAGTGTACAAATTGTTTATAAGTCATCGGCTGAACAAAAGCGAAGAAAAAGTTCTGAATTTGAAATAAATTTTAAAAAAGCAAACATTATATTAATTGACAAAGACAAAAACAACCGGCACCTGATAGCCGAGAACTTTGCCAATACAGAACTGAATATTATTACGGTATCAACTGGTAATGAAGGAATTAAGGCAGCTTGTGAACATCAGACTTCGCTGATATTGTTAGATGTAAATATCAGGGATGAAGAAGGTTATGAAATTCTAAAGAGAATTAAAAGCAATTTTGAGCTAAGTAAAGTTCCGGTTGTGGGAATGTCAACAGGAATAATATCGCTTACCGATCATCAATTTGACGATTATCTGTCAAAACCAATAAAACGCAAAGAGCTTATTAATGTTTTTTCTAAATTTTTGGAATATAGTAAAAAAAGGATAATAAAGGAGGAGAAGGAAACGAAATTACCCAATTTTGAATTGGAAAACATAAAAATGCATCCAAACTATGAACAAATAATTGAGACCATTACTAATAAATTTTTACCAGACTGGAACAGGGTGGTCCGGGAAGAGCTATCCGATGACATTGAAAAATTTGCAAAAGAGTTGGAATATTTTGGATTAGTTAATAATTTGAAAATAATATATGAGTATGCACTTGAATTGCAAGAACACCTGTCGAGTTTTGAACTGCTTGAGATTTCAATAAGTTTAAAGACGTTTCCGGAAATAATTAAAAACATCACAAAAAAATCGGATGATATCATGGAATAATTACTAATTTTAACCGCTAAGAATCTATAATAATGTTTGAAGAAAATCCAAAAATACTGATAATTGACGATATTGTCTCTAATATTCAAGTAGTTGCTAATGTTTTAAAGAAAAATAATTTCAATATCAGTTATGCCCAAAGTGGAAAATCAGGTATTGAAAGAGCAAAACAAATTAACTTTGATTTGATTCTACTGGACATTATGATGCCCGAGATGGATGGCTACGAAGTGTGTACGCATTTAAAAAAAGATCCAAAAACAAAAGATGTCCCCGTTATTTTCTTAACAGCAAAAACAACTGAAGACAGCCTGAAAAAAGGATTTGATTGTGGTGCCGTTGATTTTATTTCGAAACCTTTTAAAGTTGCGGAACTTATAGCACGGGTAAACACTCATATTCAATTAAAAACCATCAGGGAAATTTTATCCGAAACAAACAAAAACCTCCAGGAGGCCAATGCAAATAAAGATAAATTGTTATCAATTATTGCACATGATCTTAGAAATCCCTTCTCTGTTTTAATTACTTTTTCAAAATTATTGCTTGATTCGCTGGACGATTTTAGCAAAGAAGATATTTTGAATTATTTAAAAACTTTTTATCAGACTTCAAAACAGGGATACAACCTGCTTGACAATCTACTTAAATGGTCTAAATCCCAAACTGGAAAGATGGAGATTGAACCAGAAGTAATTGATTTTAAAGATATTGTAGAAGAAAACATCACCTTGCTAAATTCTCAGGCAAAAAGTAAAAAAATTAAACTTTTTAATGAGCTTCCTGAAGATCTTTTTGCTTTTGCTGATTTAAACATGATACTTACCGTTTTAAGAAATTTATTGACCAATGCCATAAAATTCACTGCTGAAGGAGGTAAAATAGAAGTTTCAGGAAAGGATTTTGACAATTATATCGAAATTTCGGTAAAAGATAATGGATTAGGCATAAGTGAAGACGACCTGGGAAAAATATTCCGTATTGACATTAAACATTCCACCACTGGCACTGCAAATGAACGTGGTTCAGGCTTGGGCTTGGTTTTATGTAAAGAATTTATTGAGAAAAACCATGGAATTTTAACGGCCAAAAGTTCGCCAGGGCAGGGCAGTGAATTTATTTTTACCCTTCCAAAACCAGAATTGAACCATTTGGAAAATCATTTAAACGGCTAGTCAAAATAAACTTAAAAATTGGCACTTATTGTTTTGAAGCAACCAGGATTTAAGTAAAATTGCCTAAAATTGCAGCAATGTATTATTATCCTTCGGGAGTTTAATCCAAATCTGCTAACAAAAAAAAGTCAGCCAGAGCTATAGCTGTTACCGCCTCAAGAACAACAGGTACGCGAAGGGCAACACAGACATCATGCCTGCCCCCTATTCGCAGGTGTTCCACTTTTCCAGACTTTAAGTTAAATGTTTCCTGGTCTTTTGCGATGCTGGAAGTTGGTTTTACAGCAATCCGAAATATCAGATTATTTCCATTTGTAATTCCACCATTAATTCCTGCCGCATAATTTGTTTTGGTTTTACCAGATTCATCAATGATTAAATCATTATGCTCACTGCCATACATTTCAGCAGCCTGAAATCCAGAACCAAATTCAATCCCTTTAATAGCCGGAATGGCAAAAACAAGATGGCTAATTACTGACTCCACTGAATCAAAGAAAGGTTCACCCAAGCCAATTGGAATGTTAAGCGCTTGACATTCAACAATTCCACCCACGGATTCACCTTTGGCAATGGCATCATCAATGGCCTTGTCGATGTTTATATTCCCGTTAACTTTAATTAAATTAGCCTGAATATCAATAGGTTGTATGATTTTTTTTGCAATTACTCCAGCACTCACCAATGCAAGCGTAAGCCTTGCAGAAAAATGCCCGCCACCCCGATAATCATTAAATCCCTTATATTTTTTAAAGCCGGTAAAATCAGCATGCCCGGGTCTGGGATGTTCTACCAGTTTTGAATAATCTTTTGAACGCGTATCTTCATTTTTAAAAATCACGGTAAGAGGTGCACCTGTTGAAAAACCATTAAAAACACCACTAATAATTTCGGGCAGATCTTTTTCCTGTCGAGGTGTAGTCCCCTTAGCCCCAGAACGCCTGCGATCCAAATCCGGCATAAAATCTTCTTCAGAAACAGGAATGCCGGGTGGGCAACCATCAATGGTCACTCCTACTGATTTTCCATGAGATTCGCCAAATATGCTGAGTCTGAATTTTCTTCCAAAATTGTTCATTGTTGTTCCATTTTCATAATATTTGCACCAAGTTGTGATAATTTTTCAAAAAAATCAGGCCAGGATTTGGCAACAGATTCACTCGCCTCAATAACTACCTCACCATCAGACGTTAATGCCGCAACTGCCAGTGCCATTGCAATTCTATGATCATTGTGCGAAGACACATGGCCTCCATGCAACCTGGTGCCTTCAACCATCATATAATCACCGTCAAGAATAACAGATGCCCCTAACTTTTCAAATTCCTGTTTCAGGGTGTTTGCACGGTCACTCTCTTTATGTTTTAGCCTGCTTACTCCTTTTATTTTTGAAATTCCAATGCAGTTCACGGCCAGCGAAACCAACGGTGGAAATAAATCCGGAACATCGGTCGCATCAAATTCAAAAGCATTTAACTGATTTTTTTCAACAATTAACTCATTATTAAATTCTTGTATTTCGGCTCCAGCCATTTTTAATACATGTACAATCTGTTTATCTCCCTGAAGAGAATGATTATCAATACCTTTCAAATGGATTTTTCCGGTTATGGCAGCAGCTACCAGAACAAATGCAGCCCCACTCCAGTCGCCTTCAGCATAAGAATTACATGCTTTATAAATCTGGTCGCTACCAATTAGAAATTGCTCATAGTTTTTATTTACCACCTCAATACCATAATGATTTAAAATACTGATAGTTAAATCAATATAAGGTTTGCTTTTCAAATTAACCACCTTAATTTTAACTTCATTATTGAGCAGTGGTGCAGCCATTAAAAAACCAGTAAGTAACTGCGAACCTACTGAGCCATCAATTGAAATGAGGTTATTATTTATAGGCCCTTGCATTTTCAACGGCAAACTACCTTCGGTACTTTTAATTTCTACACCGCATTTCAATAATGTATCCACTACAAAATCAACCGGACGTTTTAAAAGACTACCGCTTCCGCTAATTTCAAACGGAAAAGCAGTTGCAGCTAAAATAGGGCTAAGCATACGCAAACCTAGTCCTGATTCACCGATATAAAGATTTTTGGCCGGATTGTTGATGCCTCCAACAATTTCAAGACTATTTTTATTTTCAACAACCCTGCCTCCAAGACTTTTTGCAACACCTAAAACAGCTTCGGCATCTTCGCTCATTGATTCAAAATGAATGACAGACTTTCCTTTTGCAAGCATGGCAGCAACAATATGCCTTTGCAGGGCACTTTTTGAAGTCGGTGCTACAATTGAACCATCAATTTTCGACCTTGAAACAATGCTATTCATTCATTATCTTGGTTTGATAGGCAATAGATTCCTGGTGGATGGCTTTAAATAAGCGGTCGATAAATTTCTCGCTAAATCCCCGGCTCGAACCTTCTTCAAGATTTTTTTCGATAATTTGTTCCCAACGAGCTGATTGTAAAATAGTTATATTATGATCTTTTTTAAATTGACCTATCTTTTTTACAATTTCCATCCGTTCTTCCAAAACATCCATTAACACCTTATCGTAGCTATCAATCTGGGCACGATATTCACGCAGTTCCTGCATGGTTTCCGTAGACTGTCCGTTCGGGTTTCTGTAGACAATTGATTTTAGCATTTTGTCCAGATCTGCAGGTGTAAGTTGTTGAGCTGCATCACTTAAAGCACAGGAAGGATCAATATGCGATTCCACAATTAAACCATCAAAGTTCATATCCATGGCCTTTTGTGCAATTTCAAAAAGCAACTCTCTTTTTCCGG
>JARGGF010000137.1 GCA_029210905.1 Bacteroidales bacterium
CTGACGATCTTGGCAATTTTGAAATTACGATACATGATTCTTGTTATCTGTTGATTCGCAGAATTGGTTTTGGAATACGAAGAATTAAAGTTAATTCTATAACAGAAAACCCTTTAAATATATCTCTTGAACCTGAAGAATACCGGTTGCAGGACATTGAAATTTCAGGGATTAGAGAAACTCCTATAGGAACATCTTTAATTTCATCAAAACAAGTTAAACAACTCACAGGTATTTCAAAGGATATTATGCGGGTTATACAATTGGTGCCAGGTGTGAACAATAATAATGAAGCAAATGCACGATTTAATGTTCGGGGTGGGACTTTTGATGAAAACTTAGTCACAATAAATGGATGCAGAACATACTCGCCTTTTCATCTGAAAATTATTTCATCATCGGCATCTATTAGTGTTTTTAACCTTAATATGGTCAAACAAATAAATTTTATTGCTGGAGGTTATTCCGCGAATTATGGCGATGCCTTAAGTGCAGTTATGGACATTAAATACAGAAATGGAAATTCAAAAAAAATTAGTGGTGTTGTAGATCTTAGCCTTATGGATGGTAGCTTTTTAATGGAAGGTCCTATAAAGGAAAAGTTTACCTATCTCCTTGGCTTTAAGAAAAGTAATATAGCTTATTTTGCCGAGCTTATTAATAATCCGGATTTAAAAGATTTTTACTTTTACGATTTGCAGGGAAACTTTAACTATAAAATAAACAAAAAAAATGCCTTGGATTTTACTTACATATTTGCATTTGATAAATTAAATCCGACTAATGTATACGAAAATTATAGTTATGATGCCTGGATGAGACTTTGGGGAGTGATGGAGCAAACAAAGAAAGAAAAAATAAACAAAGGAAATGGCAATGGGAAAAACATCTCTAATCTGACAAGCATAAATTGGAATAGAGATGATAATAGGCTAAAACTAAACAATTCAATATCGTACTATCATGAATCAGAGGACTTAAATACTAAAGAAGAAGGAGCTATGTACAGCAAAATTCTTAATCATCCGGAATGGATATATACCACGCAAACAAATGATTCAGATAGTTCTGTATATCAAATCGACATGTATAGCTGGAAATCTGATGCAAATTTTCCTATCTTGGAAAACCTTATGTTAAATGCTGGCTTTTTGGTTGAACAGGAAAGTTTTAATCAATACCAGGCATATTCAGAACAAAGAACAGTCAGTGAGAATATCACATATTTTCCTGATACTTCTATTATATCGATCCCTTATTCTGAGTTGAAAAATGACACACTAACTTATAGTTTGGAAGAATACAAAGTAAGTGCTTATATACGCATAAACCTAATGCCGCTAAAAAATATTTTCATAGATGCTGGTGCAAGAATTGATTATTATACCTTTAATCAAAACCTTGATATTAGTCCTCGAATTGCATTCAGATATAATTTACCATTTGGTCTTGTTTTTAAAGGAGCTACGGGTTTATTTACCCAAACACCTTTTTTGCCTTCCCTTAATTATTATAATATTGATACTATTCGGCCAAACAACCAGAAGGGATTGCATTACATTCTGGGCTTGGAAAAAAAGATGGGTAAGCAGACATTAATTAGGCTAGAAGCATATTACAAAGATTATTTACAAATTTTGCCAGCCACACTTGGTTCTACAGGGCGCCTATATTATAATGGAACGAAACCAACTGATGGATATGCCAAAGGTGTTGATCTGTCCATAGCCACCAACTTTGAATCCTTTTCTTTTTCTTTAAACTATAGTTTAATGGAGGCAAAAGAAAGCTATATTAACCAGGATAGCCTAAAAGTTTATTGTTCAAGATATTCCGATCAAACGCATACGTTCTCAGGTTTATTTAGTATTCAACTTGGCAAAACCTGGGAGTTTGTTGCCAAATATTTTTATGGAAGTGGTTATGCTTATACACCAAAGTACCCACAATTTAATGAAGACTATGGGATGGAACTGTGGGTTTCAGGAGATAAAAACTCGGCGCATTATCCTGCTTATTCAAGATTGGATGTTTCCTTATACAAAACATTCAGGATTAAAAATAAGTATGATCTTAAAGTATATCTTGAAATAATTAACGCCCTTAACAAGCAAAATGTGCAATCATATAAATATACCTACAACAGTGATGCTGAGCCCGTAAAGGAAGTAGATTATTTATTTCCAATGATTCCTTCTTTAGGTCTAAGCTTTAAATTTTAGATAATGAAACTATTAGATAAGCAATTAATAGCCCACATTAAAAAATTACTACCTGATGCATTGCATGGGAAAAGCAAATTTATAAAGGCTTTTTTATTGGTATTAATCGCTTTGACTTTTTCGTTGCCAGTTCCATGGATTAGTATGAAAGTAGTAGACGAATCTATTAAAACCGAAAACTATAACCTTTTATTATTCTTGGTTGGGTTATGGGGTTTGTTACTGGTAATACGAAGCTTAATAAATTATTATCAGAGCTTATATATTTATAGGTTTACTATAGACTTCACTCATTATATACGCATAAAAACATTTTCGCATATTTTGAAACTTCCTCTTGCATTTTTTAAAACCAATCCATCTGGATATATTATTTCAAGGATTTCTCAAGATATTGGTGAAATTGCAGGTTTTTTTGGTGGCAAAGCTATTTCTTTTTTTAGCAATTTAATTACCCTCACTACAGGTTTAATCTTCATATTTATAATTAATTATAAGCTATCGCTTATTCTATTTTTTTTCTTTCCAGCCTTTCAGATAATAACTAAGGTATTTAAGCATAACATCAGGCTGTATGATAAACAAAAAAAAGAAGAATGGGCGATTTTGTCTGGCATTTTAACTACAACCATAAATGGTATATTGTCAGTTAAATCATTATTTGGTGAAGAAAAAGAAACAATAAAAATAAATGATCATTCATTGTCTGCAACAGAATTAAGTTTCAAACATTGGCGTCTTTCTGCTATTGCAACCCAGCTTCAAAATCTAACCATGAAGCTTTTTCCAGTCATCGTCTCTCTTTTTGCGGCTTATTTTATTATCCATAAAGAAATGCAAATAAGTGAATTAGTTGGGTTTATTGGTTACACCGGATTTATTATTGGTCCTGCTTCGGGATTAATGAATTTCAATATAAATGTTCAATCTGTATTTGTTTCAATGGAAAGGTTGATTCATATTTGGAATCAGGAAGCCGAATTGCATGAAGGAACAAAACCCTTAGCTGGGAAATTCAATTTTGATAGCTCTTCAATTTTATTTAAGAATATTTCTTTTAACTATGGAGATGAGAAGATAATTAGTGATTTTTCATTAAGAATAAACCAACCTGAAAAGCTGGCAATTGTTGGAAAAACGGGAAGTGGTAAATCTACTTTATTAAAACTATTATTAAAACTCGAAAATTTGAATACAGGGAGTATCTTAATTGGAGAAACAAATGTCAATGATATTCCGATAGATGTGCTTCGAAAAAAAGTTGCCTTTATATCATCAACTCCATATATTATAAATGCTACTGTGTACGAAAATATATCTTATAATATAGAGGCAAGTAATGAAACTATTATAAAGGCTGCACATCTTTGTGGTTCATACGGTTTTATTAATGAATTACCTGAAGGTTTCAATACTTTAATTGGTGAAAATGGAAGTAATATTTCTGACGGGCAAAAGCAGTTAATCGTTTTAACCAGAATTTTTTTGCGTAACCCTGATATATTATTACTCGACGAAGCAACTTCTGCAATTGATTCAAGAACAGAAGAAAAAATTAGTTTGCTCATAAAAAATGTATTTTATGACAAAATTGTAATTTTGGTTAGCCACAGGCTTTCTACACTTAAAATTTCAGACAGATACATTCTATTAGAAAATGGTACTAATATATGCGAAGGCAATTTTGGTGAATTGAAAAGTAGCAAAAAGTTTTCCAATTTATTTGAAGAACAATTAAATTGAAAACGCATAGTACTTCAGAATTTCTGCATATTGTTCCACTCCACTCTTTAGGTGGAGAAATACATTTATGTATAAGCCTTGACCTCCGTGTTTTGGCAAAACATATACCGAATTGTATCCAGTAAACTTGTCCGTTGCGCCAGTCACATAAGTTTGAGCTAAAATGGCTACCTTAAGATAATATTATGAATACTGTCAGTTATCAATTCTTTGAAATTTATAACCTTTGGGGGCAATATCACCGAAATTGGGTAAGTACTACTGGGAAATCCAATTCTTTTTATACCAAAGTGTTAGATGCCAACTAATAATATGATTTTTATGCCTAGATTAATAGCTTCGCTGAGATCGTCGAAGTTCATAACTTCGGTTTTGCCAATCTCACTAACCAAAATTCATTTTTTTTTTCATGAACGGTGTTAGCCTTCATCCAATAGATAATTATTCGATTAAAGTTTTTTTATCAATCCTAGTTCACCGTATGATTTTTTACCATGCTCAATTGATACGCTCCTGTTAAATCTTTTGAATTAAAGTGACCATATGGGGCTGAATAGAAGACTTTTTCCCCATTCTGGCCAGGAATCCGGGTGGTGTATGAACTATAAACCATACATCCATACCCTATAATTTCGTCTACAGTAGACCAAATGGTGTATATGTAACTACCTTCAAACCTTTGTGTGTTATTGATATCAACCAGTATATCCGAAACCCCATATGGGCCCATGCCCCAATATAAATATCCCGGATACAATCCTGTGGAATTATCGCAAGTTTTTGTTGATCCATTAATTAAGTAGCAAGAAACCAGTCCTTTATTTGCCCCGGCAATACCAACAAAAGCATCAACAATATTGGTCAGTGGGGCACCCAGGTTTTTGTAAGTTCCCGTTTCTTCATCATAACAATTGCTACCTTTTATGGCTTTTCGGGCAAGTGTTACACCCATGGAATGACTTACGATGTCAATTTTGGATGCACCGGTATAGGCCTTAACAGCCAATATAAATGCCCTTATTTGTGAAAGATATGTGTATGTATGACATTGATTAGCTGAAAGTAAAACATTAGCAGGGCCCCAGGTGAAACCGTATAATTCAGCATCCTTGTAGCCATTGTTCTTAAAATGTCCGACTGATGCTGTCCAACCTGTCTGCCCAATTATATTGCCCAAAGCTTTGTCAGAGTTGCCATGGATAAATACCACCGGTTGATTTGAAAGCACATCACTACTGCTTACTTTCCCTCCAAAACTTCCACCATCAATATCAGCCCTCAAAAAATCAAAAGCGGCATATCCATTTTGACTAAGCCATTGTTGAAAATGGATAGATAAGCCAGAGGTAACGGCTTTATTAGATGATGTTGTTTCAAGCCTTTCTTGAGATGGCTGTTCTTCTACAACTGTCTCTTTCTCGCATCCCATATATGCAAAAAAGGATAAAATGCTAAAAATAATCATTATTCTTTTCATGTTGCTAAGTATTAGATTTAATCAAATATTAGCATAAAAAGGAGATTTTTTCCTGCATTTATCTTATTTCCAATGTCGACAAAATGGTACCCGTTACCATTTATGATAGTTAACAAACAGGATGTAAGGTTGTTAGATTTGAGCAATTCGGGTTAGACCATTCTGTTGAAGTATTTTATTATGGAATTTGGCATTAGCCAAACAAATCTTTTTTTTAAATAAAATTATGCAAAAAATATTCGGGTTTAGGTTCGGCTATAGCCAATTTTTATGTCTTATTTCAATCCCACTGACCAGCGCCTCTGCCAAGTAGCTTCAGCCCTCTCGGAGAGGCACTAATAATCCATATGTCTAATTGTCTAATATCTAATATCCAATTTCTATTTTCCAAACCATTCAAACATTTTATAATGCTGCCCATCCATACCCAATTTTGTGTATACTTTTTGGGCATTAGCATTGTCTTTTTCTACATATAATCTTAGCCCCAGGATTTCAGGATTTTGTTCCACTTCATTTTTTAGATGGAGATACATGGCTTTGTAAACGCCTTTCCCCCGGTGCTCCGGCAGAACATAAACCGACTGAATCCAGTAAACTTGTCCGTTTCTCCAGTCGCTCCATTCGTAGGTGATTAATAAGGAGGCAATAATAGTGTTATCCTCGGTTGCAACATAATAAATGCCTTTATTAGAATCATTAAAAACTGCAGCTACGCCTTTGCTTAAGGTTTCTTGATTTAATTCAAGACCTTCGGTTTCTTTGGCCATCTTTTGCTGAAAATCTGCAAGGGTACTTAACTCTGATTGGTGCGCTTTTCTAATTTCCATTCCTTTTTTTAATTCAAAAGTATTAAATACCTTCGAATAATAAGGCTTCTTCTAGTAAAAATGTTATTGCTTTAAACCTGTAAAATGGAGTTCGTAATCCAGAAAATGCCAACAATTACAGCTGCAAATCCACCGGTAAGCTGCAAAGAAGTTAAAAGTTTTTCTTTTTTATTTTCTGAAAATGAATAGGACAGATGGCCTAAAATACTTGCGAAAATTATCATGCTCGAAATTGTTCCTACTCCAAAGCCTGCAATATAAAGTGAAGCATCAAGTTTTGATGGTAAAGCCAGTGTTGGAATGATGCCTAGAAGATGGGAAACACCTGCCAGCCCATGTAGAATTCCCACAGATGCTGCAGCAACAGTATTTCTCGAATATTGGTGTAAGTGATTATGTGGATGTGGATGTGGATGCACCGAAGAATTATGCTTTCTGATTTTATAAAAGGCCCAAAATCCAATTAAAATCAGTATAATTCCAACCAAAGACTCACTATAACCAGAAATGGCATCTATTGGAATAAAATCCCTGAACATGAGGAAAAACAATCCAATAATAAGCACTCCGAATGTATGACCAAGTCCCCAGAGTAAGCCTATTTTCCATGATTTTTTTTGCGATTCTATAGCTAAAGGGCCTACCGCTGCTAAATGATCAGGCCCGGATACAACATGCACCGTGCTTGCCAGAATACCTGTGAGGAGTAAAATCATTTTATACAGTAAAAATCAAAAGCAATATAAGAAAATCACTTCAAATTGCCAAATCATACCAACCCAGTTTGCCTTATAAATGCCTGATTTGGAATCATTTAAGCTAACTTGAAATTTCTTCTAAAATTTTATTAACCTGTTGATGTATTGCTGGTAATCTATTTCTAATATTGTTTGTCAGCTGCATATTCATGTCTTGCGGCGAGGTAATTGAAACCGTAATAAGATAAATTTTAGGAAGCTTTTCAAGTAGAATTGCAGATTCAACAAGGTCTTTTAATCCAATATCATGGGTACTAAGTGCATTTGGAAAATCAGAAGCAAATTTTGGCTCAAGTACTTTTAAAGTGCCTTCAGGCTGGCCGTCTATGGTGGCGTCTATCATTATAATGGTCTGATAATCATGAATTAATGAGAGTAAATGGAAGCCGCCAGTACCACCATCAAGTAAATCAACATATTCGGGAAATGTGTGGTTTTCCATATACCTGACTGCATGCACTCCAACTCCTTCGTCATCGAGTAAAATGTTGCCGATTCCCATTACCAAAATTTTCTTCATGTATTCTTTTTTTATTGACTAAAACTATAAAATCTAATGATTAAATCAAAAAAAAGTAGTGGAGTCAATAATTATGCTAACATACATTTTGGCAATGAACATAAAACCAGAGGTATACATAAGCCCAAAGAGCTTATGGCTGTTAATTAATTGAAAGCAGGTAATCTTTAATTTCGTAATAGATTTCATCATATTTGCTTTCAACTTCGGGGGAAAAGTTTTTACTGAAAACCAAATCTTCTTTTATTTCTATGGCGATAATTGCAATTTTTGAAGGTATTTTAATGCCCAGTTGTTCGCCCAATTCAAGGGCAGTAAGAAAAGAAATGTCGTGCATGTTGGAAAGGTGCAGGGTTTCTTTAAAGTCTTCTTTTTTAAATAAATACAACGTTCCCGGAACCCCATTTTTTGTTTTTATGGCATCGATAAAAATCACTTTTTGGTAATTTTTTATCAAATCTAAAATATCTAACCCTCCAACAAATGCAGTATTAAATTTAAAATCAGAAAGCTCAGTGCTTTGCTCAAGCCTTTTAGTAAGTTTTGGGCCTATGGCGTCATCGCATAGCAATTCATTCCCAAGGCCCAAAACCAGAGTTGTATATTTTAAATCAGCTTGTTCAATGTTAGCATCCAATTTCTCTATAACAGACATATTCCCTGTTTTACTAATCTCTTTTTATAGTCCTGATTAAACGACCATCTAAAGATTTAAAATTCACAATCATAGGCATCTTTCCCGGCAGGCTATGAGTTGCGCATGAAAAGCACGGATCGTAAGCCCTGAATGCCATTTCAATCATGTTTAAAATACCCTGATCTACATCAACTCCCTCTTTAATAAGTCCTTGTGCTGCTTTTTTTAAGGACATACTAATGGCCGCATTATTATTAGTGGTGCCTACAATAATATTCACTTTGGTTACTAAACCCTTTTCATCTGTCCAATA
>JARGGF010000138.1 GCA_029210905.1 Bacteroidales bacterium
TTAGTAATTGATGTATTTTCCATAAAATTTTATATAAAATTAGGGTAAACATTTAACCAGATTCTAACCCGAATTATTCATAAAACTTATGAATAATTCCGACTGCCTGTCCCGATTTTTCATCGGGAACTTAGAAAATGTAAGGGTTTCAGCGAGCTGAAACGCCAACATTTTCTAAATCGGGGTTAACCTGTTTAACCCATAAACTTTGAAAAATATAAAGTTTATGAATTAAACAGGCTAAAATTAAAAGAAAAATCTGACACCGTGTTTGGCAATACTACATTTTATAAAATAATTGCAATACGGTAGCCTACAATTTATCATTTTTTTTATAAAATGGAATACTGTAGCGTACAATTTTGCATATATAAAGTAAAATGCTTTGCTGTAGCCTACAATATAACAGTTTAAAGAAAGTAAGGCTTGCTGTAGCCTACAATTGAACATTTAAACAAAAAAAGGCTTTGTTGCAGGCCATTTTGTCAGCATTTATTAATGTTAATTCAATACCGTTTAGTTAACAAATAGGGATTCACTCTTTTGTCACGTATCCGTTCACCAGCAGATTGGTCACTGGTCATTTAATGACTAATGACCAGTGACCAACATAACGAAGTGTACTTCAGCTTGTGAAAAATGTCTAATGACTTCGTTGATTTTCAGGAATGAGCTTATCTAAAGGACATTGAAGGTTAATTGTTTACCTAGGGTAAAGCTATTAATTATTGGGGAGGTATTAATTGGACTACTGCTAAATTTCAAAAGAAATTACTATATTTGTTATAGAGAGGCACTAACTAAAAAACAGCTTACCACATAGCAAAGGGCTTTAAATACTAATAAAAAAAAATAATGCCGGGTAAAATTGCACATCATATACTTTTCTTTTGGTCTTTTGTATTATCCCTGGTCTTATTTTCTCCTGACATCTATTCGCAGAACGAAATTGTAAAGTTTGACAGAATATCTACTAACCAGGGCTTGTCTGAAAGTACAGTAATGTGCATTATGCAGGACAGCATAGGGTTTATGTGGTTTGGCACCTATGATGGATTGAATATGTATGATGGGTATAACTTTACTGTTTTCAAGAAAAATTTAAAAGATACGAACAGTTTAAGCAATAATTTAATCCGAACAATATTTGAAGAAAAGCAAGGTGTTTTCTGGATTGGAACTGATTATGGGCTTAATAAATATGTGAGGTCAACCTCCACATTTACAAGATATTTTGTACCTGTAACTTCGAAATTTAATAGTGTTGAATCAAACAGGATAAATGCTATTTTCGTGGATAGTGAAGGTGTTTTTTGGGTTGGATCGGCTAATGGTTTATTTAAATTTGATAAAATTTCGGGATATTTTTCAAGGTACCCGGAAATTGCAGCTGGCGATACTTCAAAACCTGTTTTACGATACATCTATGCCATTTTTGAAGATAAAAATGGAAAACTTTGGGCAGGAACTGACGGTGAAGGTTTGGTGAGAATAGATAAACAAACTGGCGGATATAAAACATGGCAAAACATTCCTGAGGAGAATACCAGCATTGCAGATAATGATGTTTTTTGTTTTTACGAGATTTCAGACACTAGTATGATGCTGGGTACATTCGGCGGAGGCTTAAATGTTTTTAATAAGCAATCCGGAGAATTTTACAGCTTTCTGAATAATACAAATAACCCAAAAAGCATTAGTGAAAATAACATTTTGGCATGTTGTGAAAAAGATGGGTATTTATGGCTGGGCACTTATGAAAGCGGAATCAATACATTTGAATTAAAAACAGCAGGTAAAACCGGCAAAAATATTTCTTCCTTTACCCGGTATACTCATGATAAAAATAATCTTAACAGCATAAGCAGCAATGCAATTCGCTCAATGTATGAAGACAGAGGAGGCGTATTTTGGATTGGGACACTAGGGGGCGGAATTAGCAAACACGACAGGAAAAAAACAAAATTTAAACATTATAAATCAACCCTTTCACCAGAAACTTATGGAATTTCAAAAGATAAAGATGGTATATTATGGATTGGTACGTCTGAAGGTCTGGAAAGTTTTAACCCAAAAACCGCTAAATTCAGGCAATATTTCTTAAACAATGCTTTTACAAATAATTCGATAAGCAATAATATCCGAAAAATTTATCATGACAGATCCGGAACACTTTGGATAGGGACCAGAAACAGCGGGCTGTTTAAATTTGATAAAAAAAATGGAGCTTTTGTGCATTATTCATACAGTGATGATGATTCAACAAGTTTAAGCTACAATTATGTTACCGATATTTTTGAAGATAGTGAAGGTAGTTTTTGGATTGGCACTGACGAAGGTCTGAATAAAATGGATAGAAATACGGGTAAATTTATTTGCTATACCAGAAATAAATATAACATAAATAACTCTGTTAGATGTGTGTACGAAGATAATTCAAAAACCCTGTGGATTGGTACAAGATCCGGATTATTTAAATATGATAAAGCAACTGATAATTTTAAATCTTATCAAAGCAACCTAAATGACACAAACTCACTAAGTAACAATTATGTTTTTACAATATTTGAAGATGTTTCAGGAAGATTGTGGATAGGCACTCTTGATGGCCTGAATTTATTCAACCCGAAAACAGAGACTTTTACCCAATATCATGAAAATGATGGCTTACCAAATGAATCAATTTATGGAATACTCGAAGATGAGAAAAAAAACCTTTGGCTGAGTACTACCAAAGGCATCTCAAAATTTGATCCTGAGCATAATACTTTTCGAAATTATACCACAGTTGATGGTCTGCAGTCTGACCAATTTAATACAGCTGCTTTCAAAAATTCAGAGGGAAGAATGTTTTTTGGAGGCAATAATGGATATAATGCTTTTTATCCTGATAGTATTGTAGATTCAGAATATCGGCCTAATATAGTTATGGTTGATTTTAGGATATTTAACAAGTCAGTTGGTGTTGGCGATAAAAAAGAAAACCGCTCTATTCTTGACAAAAATATTGTGGTTACAAAAGAAATAGTGCTGTCGTATAAAGAATATATGTTTTCATTTGAATTTGCCGCCTTGGACTTTTCGGCTCCAGGAAATATTAAATATGCCTACAAGATGGAAAACTTCGAATCAGATTGGAATTATATCGGAGCTGATAGACGTTTTGCCACCTATACCAATCTTCCTCCGGGCGAGTATATTTTTAAAGTAAAAGCAACCAATTCTGATGGAATCTGGACCCATGGTGAAACTTCCATCAAAATAATTGTTACACCTCCCTATTGGAAAACATGGTGGTTTAGAATTGGCATTTTTATTTCCTTTGTTATTATTCTGTTTTTGGTATACAAATTAAGAATTAAAAACCTTAAAAAACAGAAAGAAACGCTTGAGCAGCAGGTGAAAGAACGCACCTTAAAGCTAGAACAGTCTTATAATAATGTAAAAAACCTAAGTGAAACAGGAAACAAAATTACCGCATGTTTATCTGTTGAAACAATAATTAATGTGGTATACGAAAATGTTAATCAACTCATGGATGCCTCAATTTTTGGAATTGGGGTTTTTAATAACGAAAAGCAAAGAATTGATTTTTTTGGAACTAAAGAAAAGGGGATAACTTTACCCTTTTACAGTTTTGATATAACTGATGAAACAAGGCTTGCACAGTGGTGTTTGAAAAATCAAAAAGAGGTATTGATTAATGATTTTCAAAAGGAATATAAAAACTATTTACCTGCCTTTTCTGAGCCTAAAGCTGGCGAAATTCCCGAATCGGTTATCTATATTCCCCTTAGCTTAAAAGAGATCCCTATTGGGGTTATTACTGTTCAAAGTTTTAATAAATCTGCTTATAATGCTTATCATGCAGATATTTTAAGAAATATTGGTGCATATACAAGTATAGCCCTTGACAATGCAAAAGCGTATCATCAAATTGAAAAACAGGCTAAAAACCTTGAAATAAAAAATAAACAACTTAAAGAAAGCCATGAAGAAGAGTTGCAATTAAACGAAGAATTGTTGCAGAAAAATGAATTGCTTCATAAGCAAAGCGAACAACTTGAGCAAGCCTTGCAGCGGTTAAAGAAAACACAGTCACAACTCATTCAGGCTGAAAAAATGGCTTCGGTTGGAATACTTACATCAGGCATAGCCCATGAAATTAATAATCCTTTAAATTTTATTCAAGGTGGCGTAGCCGCTATAGAAAATTATGTAGATGAAAATATTCAAGGCCATGTAAACAATTTAATGCCATTTCTTAATTATATCAATGAAGGTGTTAGCAGGGCTTCAGCCATTGTTGACAGCCTTAACAGACTGGGCAGCAAAAGTGAACTTCAGAAACAAAAATGTGATATAAATTTAATAATTGATAATTGCCTTCTTGCTTTATCAAACTACTTAAATGAAAGGATTCAGGTAGAAAAAAACTATGTGGATGTGAAGTATGAATTAATTGGCGATGAAAGTGAGTTGCTGCAGGTTTTTTTGAATGTAATTACAAATGCATTTCAGGCAATCCCCGAAAAAGGCATTGTTAAAATAATTACCCAGATTGAGGATGATGTATTGAATGCATTTATATCAGATAATGGCGTCGGTATAAGTGAAGAGCATATTAAAAAGGTGGCAGATCCTTTCTTTACCACAAAAGTACCAGGTATTGGCACCGGGCTGGGTATGTCAATAGCCTATTCTATTATCCAAAAACATGGCGGGAGTATTAAGTATAAATCCAAACCGGGCAATGGTACCACTGTGAAAATATCCCTTCCTGTTAAGAAAATATAAATTTAATCCTGGAATTTTATCAATTTTCCACCCCTTACAAAATAGATGATACCTGATTGAACTACAGTAAGCAATAATCCGGCTATTTGCCCAAATACCATTAAAAAAAGATAGAATAGAAATATAAATTTACCTTCAAGTAAATCAAAAACAGTAACTTCAGTCATGGTTAGCCCGAAAAAAAACGCATTGTGAAGGGCTGTCAATTGAAAAATAGGTTTTGAAGCGTTAATCTTAATAAATAGCTTAGAATAAGACCATACACTTAAAAAAGAGATGAGAAAGGTAATCAGATAAAACAAATATTCCCCAAATTTTCCCAAATTGGAATAGCCCAAATTTCCTGGCAGGATTGCTGGTTGCAAAAACAAAAATGTAAGCAGACTAAAATTAAACGAATGTTTTAGATAGCTGCGCGAAGAGATTTTTTCTAACAATCTTAGAAGTGTATTCTTATTTTTTTCCCCAATTCCTATTACCAGTTCATTACCATGGTCTGTTTCTATCCTGGTCTTTTTTGCCAGATTGTTTTCAGAATGTTGGTCAATGATTTTATCATCTTCCAATTCATCAGTTGGATAAAAAGAATATACATACTTTAGAAACTCGCCACATTCTGCCATACTTAATCTAAGTACAGTAGGATTATAGTCTTCTTTCAGGTAAAAGATTTCATCATTGCCTTCCGCTACTTTGCTTAAGCTAAAACTTTTTTGTTCAACCTTATTTTCGAGTAACTTTTTCAGGCGCCTTGCCATTTTACTGTTTTTTGAACTCTGGCTGAAAGAATACCATTGACGAAAATCATTGTTAGAATCTGTAGATTGATGACTGTTCATTTGATATCTTTTGTGGGTTAAAAGAAAAGATTTTTTTTATCTTAGACAAAATTAGAACTAATTTTCACAAATTGCAGCTGAATATTTCCACAAGGCTGGTAGGGATATGAAATAATTGGCTTTTTTCCCTTATACCAGCATTTTTAATTAGTTATTATGAAACTAAATAACTATGATACACCAATACACAAATAACCAATACACAAATAACCAATACACAAATCACCAATACACAAATCACCTGTAACCAATAACATCTCTGAATTTCTAAAAATCATTTTATCATAATGTTCACTTTTCTAAAACTTTAAGTACTTTAGTCACTCAAAACTCTTAAATTTATTAAACTTATGGATATAGCTAGCTCTTTTGATTTTAGGATGGTATGGTCTGCATTAAGCGGACTGGGTTCTTTGGTGGTATTTGGCATTTGTGTGTATTTCGTGATTGCAAAACCTGCAATCGACAGCATTTTGCTTGTAATTGGTTCATTTATACATATGCTTACTTCTCTTTTTTATTCGGTAGGGATGGTAATTTTTTCTAATATATATGGAATGGATGTTTATAGCAATCGATGGATTTTTAGTATTATTGGTTTTATAAGTTTAATTGGTACAATTTGCTTTACAGCCGGATTAATCATATTGATAATTAATTATGTTAACCAATACAAAAGGTTAAGAATGGATGTTTAAAATTATAACATTAATTTAAAAAATATGGAAATAGTTGATGCGTATAATTTGAAAGTGCTATGGTCTTACGGTGGCATAGTCTTTAATTTTGTAATATTAATTGTTTGCTTCTCATTTCTTTTCTTTAAACGAAGTGCAGAAATTGCATTAATTTGTATAGGTTCAGCCTTTCATTTTATATCTTCTATGATAACCTTGTATGGTTATTTGGCCTTATCCGGCAGAATTAGCCCGGTATATTTTGATGAAAATGAAATATACTTTGTATCAAATGCTCTCTCCGCAATTGGTACAACCTTTCTTTTCGTCGGTATAGTTGTTCTATTTGTTATATATGTCCGAACTACCAGGAAAATGGAACTGGGAAATAATGCTTAGATTGATTATCTTATATAATCTATTGTATTGCAATTACACGAGATAAAAACCTGAATTAAATAATTACCGCATGGAAAAAGAAATTTACCTCCTCTGGACAAATGGCAATGAAATTACTGCTAAAGAAATGATTTTTATGTATGCCATCAATTCCCGATTGCATGGTTGGTGGGAAAGTGTAACCCTTATAATTTGGGGAAATGCAACCCAGATTGTCAAAGATAATGCTGATTTGCAGGAACTTGTTAAAGAGGCAATTGAACATGGTGTGCACGTTACCGCCTGTAAAAAATGTGCCGATGATTTGGGAGCTGCATCTGCACTTGAAAAGCTTGGAGTTGAAGTCAAATATTGGGGGCAGCCGTTGACAAAACTGCTGCAGGAGGGGAAGAAGATATTGTACCTTTAAAAATTCATAATCTAAGATAGCACAAAGTTTCACAAAGTGCTTTCACAAAGTTTCACAAAGTATTTTTTGATAGTATTTTTAGTGCGACTTCGTGATTAAACTTTGAGTAACTTTGTGCTCCCTAAAAAAATCTGCAATAATATGGATCAAAAACCTTTAACCTGGCTACTGAAAACCAATAATCCATCCCTAAAATACAGGGTGTTAACTGAATTACTTGATTATCAATCAGATCATCCCTCGGTTTTAGAGCAGAAAAAACTAATTCCTGATTCAAACCCAGTAAAAAGTATTTTCGAAAAAATGCATCCTGATGGTTACTGGCTGCAAACCAATCCACGAACTAAAAATATAGTGGGCGATGGGGTAGAATATGGCAGTTTTGCAAGCACCCATTTTTGCCTTTCTTATTTATCAGAATTGGGTTTGACAAAAGAACATATACTAATTGCAAAAGCTGCCGATCGCTATTTGAGTTTACAAAAGGATGATGGCGATTTTTGGTTGCACATGTCTTGCCTGTATGCCTACAATATCAGAACATTTATTAAACTGGGATACAGGGATGACCCCCGGCTGCAGAAAACCATTGATTTAATGCTAAATACCGAAAGACAAGACCATGGTTATTTGTGCGAAATGCACGAGAAAAAGACCAATCGTAAAAAAAGCTGTATTCGAGGTTCGGCCAAGGCATTGATGGCTTTTGCTGAGTTACCTGAGTATTGGAAACATCCTCGTTGCCTGGCACTTGTTGATTATTTTCTGAAAAGGAACGGTATATTTAAATCTAATTGTAAAGACTTGGTAAACAGAGATATGAATACATTTTCTTTTCCATTTACCTGGGGTACAAATTCATGGGAAATTCTGTTTGCTTTAAGTAAAATGGGATACGGAAATCATAAAAACCTACATCCTGCCTGGCAGTTATTAGAAAATAAAAAAAACGAAGACGGAACTTATAATTTGGATCATACTCCTTCGCAAAGTCCATGGAAAGTTGGCAAAAAGGGAGAAGCTAATGGCTGGGTGACTTTTTACATTTTACTGGCGAAAAAACTTAAACATTCCGGGCTTGATTAAAGTGTTTATATTCAAATATATGTGTGAACATTTTTGGGAAAATAATATTTTTTTGCTAATTTTCGTTTAATTCAAAACAAACACAGAACCCTGGTTAATCTATGTGTATCACTTAAAATTAAGGAGGATAAGTAATGAAATTCCCGAAAATTAAATGTTTCAGTATTATACTGAGTATTGTATGCTATATAAGCTCAGTAAATGCCCAAAAAATTAACAATGAATTTGGTACTGTTGGAAAACAGGTAAGCAAGATAGAAGATA
>JARGGF010000139.1 GCA_029210905.1 Bacteroidales bacterium
GCGCCCAGTTCTACTTTAATTGAAAGCAGGAAAATTGCTGCCCCGCTCATTAAAAATATACTGTTTACAAATTGTACCAGTGATTGCGAGAAAAACAGATTTAATTTATCGGTATCATTATTAATTCTTGAAATCAAATCCCCGGCTTTGTTTTGATTAAAGAAATCTACCGGCAATTCCTGCAATTTATTGAAAACAGCATTCCGCAGGTTAAATAACATTTTTTGCCCTACGGTACCCATCAGTTGGGTTTGCAGATAACTGGTAGCAAGGGCAATAAGATACATGCCCAGTAAAATTCCTGAAAAAAGCAATACGCCGTTATATTGTTTGGTTACTACATAATTATCAATGGTATAACCAATTACCCAGGGACCAAGCAGGCTAAGCCAGGCATTTACAAACATGGCTGCAAAGGCAATGTAAATAATTTTACGCTCGCCAGTCATAAAAGCCAGTAGATTCCGGAGTGATGAAAATGTAGAAACTTTCTGTTCTTTTTCTGAAGATTGGTTAAGATTGTAATTCATAATAACTTGTACTACGTTGTGAATTATTTATTTGTGCATATTCGGGGCAAGTCTCTTTAAGTTCTTTATGTTTGCCACTGGCAACCAGCTCACCTTCCATCAAAAGAATTATCTGGTCGAATTCTTTTATTGGGGTAATTTGCTGTGTCACCGATATCAATGTTAAATCAGGATAATTTTTTTTCAGGTTGGCCAATATGGTTTGTTCTGTTTTTTTATCCACACGGGCAGTAAAATCATCAAGCAATAATATTTTAGGAGCCAATGCCAGGGCCCTGGCAAGCATGATTCTTTGTTTTTGTCCGCCAGAAAGGCTTAATCCGCGTTCGGAAGCAATGGTATCCAACTTTTCCGGTAAAGAATCGATAAATTCTCTTAACCCTGCAGTTTCAATGGCTTTTTCAAGCGATTCATCTGTAACCGTGTTACTGAACGCAATATTTTCACGCAAACTCATATTAAAAATGATGCTATCCTGAAAAACGAGGCCAATCTGGCCGTGCAGGGATTCTTTGTCGTAATTGTTCAGGTCCTGTCCATCAAATTTGATGGTACCACTATCTGGTTTTATCAAACCGGTGATTAAATAAAGTAACTGGCTTTTGCCTGCTGCTGTGGGGCCAATAATGGCCAATTGAGAACCTGCTTGTATAGAAAGAGAAATATTTTTTAAGGCAGGTTTTCCATCATAGGATACATTAATATCATTGAGTTCGATAGCTCCTTTAAGGATTTCTTTTATGGTTCCAATGGTCTCTGTTTCAGGTGCATTGAGTACCTCACTAATACGGCTATATGATGCAGAGGCCTGGGCAATAATATTGCTCATAAATCCTATAATAATAATAGGGAAAATAAGGATAACAATATAGCTGTTAAAAGCAGCCAGGCTACCCAGGGTCATGTCGCCGGTAATTACAAAATGACCTCCCAGGGCTAAAATTGTAAGTATCGCCATATTAGCAGTAAAATTAATGATGGGGATTAGTGTGGCAAACAGACGCAGAATAGATAATCCAAGGCTTTTGGCATTGGTATTGGCATCAAGGAATTTATTGTATTCCATTTGTTGCGAATTTAATACTCTAATTATGGAGGCGCCCAAAATACTTTCATTAATTACTTTATTTAGCCAGTCGATAACTTCCCTGCTTTTTTTAAATAAGGGGCGTACATTTCGAAAAATAAAATAAAAGGCCCCGCCAATGATTGGAATAATCATTATTACTGGTAAGGCAAGCTGCCAATCGGTGATAAACAATAAGATACAAGCACCAATGATGACAAATATTGATGACACAATGGATACCACGGCCTGAGCAACAAACATTTTTATTGAATCAATATCTGAGGTCAGATTGGTGAGTAATTTTGATGGACTTACATCCTGGATATAGGCAAAACTTTGCCTCGAAATTTTGGCTGAAAGTTGTGTACGTAAACTTTTGGCAACGCGCTCCGAAGCAATTGTTTGTACAATGCTTTGAAGGTAGGTAAAAATGAATATTACCAAGGCTGCTATTCCGAAATTTATTACCAGGGTTTTGAGTACGAAATGCCCGTTTGAATAATCATCAATACCTCCGGCAATCATTTGAGGAATTAACAAATTAACCATATTGCTTGTTAATGCAAATAGTATAAGCATGGTAATCATGCCTTTATAAGGCTTAAGCAGGCTGAAAACACTTGGTTTAGCTGCTTTTTTATCTTTTGGTTTTTTCATTTAGTTCTAAAATGAATTGGTAAATGAGAGCGCAAAATTAGTTTGTTTCTTTGGAATGTAGTCTAGTAATTTAGATTTTGTATGTAAAAGGGTGAAATTTGGAAGAATTTCATCACTGATTTTTTGTTTTGATAGGGCAATAAAGATGTTGCCATTGGCTAATATTACAACCATTCATTTTCAATTCATCAATCAAAATAACCATTCGTCGGTCTTATTCTACGCTTCGTCTTTTTTAAGTTTTTTTCGCGTGTGTTTTCAGGCAATTTTGTTTTGAATTAAAAAGGTTGTTATGAAAACGTTCGTATTAATTTTAATAATGTCAGTCCTCTGCATTAACACTTTTGCGCAAACACAAATAAGAGGAAAAATTACTGATAATAATGGTGAAGCAATCCCGGGTGCCAATATTTATTTTAAAGACACTTATTTTGGCACAACATCAGATAGCGTTGGTGATTTTATCCTAAAGGCTGATTTGGAGCAAAATAGTTTTTTGATAGTTAGTTTTATTGGATATCAAAATTTTGAAAAGGAAATAAATGCTGGATCCAGGCTGAATAATTTAAATATTGTGCTTAAAGAAAGCAGTAACAATATAAATGCAGTAAGCATTTCAGCAGGATCTTTTGATGCCAGTGATGAAACCAAGGCAGTAACCATGCGTCCACTTGACATTGTAACAACTGCAAGCGGCGAAGGTGATATTTACGGAGCATTAAATACCATGCCCGGCACACAAAAAGTAGGTGAGGATGGAGGTATTTTTGTACGTGGTGGCGAAAGTTACGAGGCAAAAACTTATATGGACGGAATGTTGGTAAACAGTCCGTATTCCGCAAGCATGCCAGATGTTCCGGCCCGTGGAAGATTTTCACCATTTTTATTTTCAGGAACAGTTTTCAGCACTGGCGGTTATTCCGCTGAATATGGACAGGCACTTTCATCAGCTTTAGTGCTTAAAACCAATGCATTACCAGAAAAAGATGTGAGAAGTATCATGTTGTTGTCGGTTGGCCTGGGTGGTTCATATACAAAAAGATGGGATAAAACTTCCATTTCTGCCGATGTGGATTATACTAACCTTGCTCCTTATTTTCAAGTAGCAAACCAGGATATTGACTGGGGGAAAGCACCTGAGTCAATCGGAGGCTCCATATTATTTAGACAAAAGGTTGGCCAGCTTGGAATGCTTAAAAGTTTCCTGTCATTTAGCCGCAGCAGCAGTGCTCTAAAATATCCTAATATTGAATATGGCGGTAAGCAATCCATTAAGTTAAATAACGATAACATCTATTTTAATACCGTGTACAACGATATGCTCTCGGAAAAATGGCAATTGATGAGTGGTATATCATATAATTTTGATAATGAAGTAATTAATGTAGATAAAGATAAGGTTCAAACCAAACAAATTGCTTATCAGTACCGTTTAAAACTGACCCAAAACCTGACAAACACTATTGATTTAAAATACGGAATTGAAACCATTCATATGGATTATGAGCAGAATTATTACGCTGCTGCTGTTGAGGATACTTTCAATATGCCGTTTACCGATGATTACCTGGCGGCATTTTTTGAGCCTGAAATAAAACTTTCCAGTCATTTTGCGGCCAGGATAGGAGCAAGATTAGAATATTCAAACCTGAACCAGGAAACAAATCTACAACCTCGGCTTTCATTGGCCTACAAGGTTGCCACAAACAGTCAGGTATCTCTGGCATATGGAATATTCAACCAGGCTGCGCAAAACGATTACCGTAAGTTTAATAATGATTTAAGAGCAGAACAGGCAACACATTATATCCTAAATTATCAGTATGTAAAAGATGAACGAACCTTTAGGATTGAAGCGTATTACAAAAACTATAATCAATTGGTTAAATATCAGCAACTTAATCTGCCTGAAAAGGATTCTTATAATAATTTAGGTACTGGGTATGCAAAAGGTATTGATATATTTTGGCGTGATAGAAAAAGCTTTCAAAGTATTGACTATTATGTTTCGTATTCTTATATCGATACTAAACGGGAATACCGTGATTATTCTGGCCTGGCAGCACCTATGTTTACTTCGGTTCATAATTTTTCGGCTGTTTACAAGCAGTGGATAAACGCGATTAATACACAGATAGGGGTCACCTATTCATACAACAGCGGAAGGCCATATTTTAATCCAAATAATCCTGAATTTATGGCAGACAGGACAAAAGACGCTCATGATGTAAGCATGAATTTGAGTTACCTGACTACATTTTTCGGAAAATCGGCAATTGTACATCTTTCAGTAAGTAATTTGTTCGGATTTGACAAAGTGTATGGATACCGCTATCCGGTTGAACCAGATGCTGATTTGAATTATTCAGCCTTCGCTGTTAAACCTGCATCTAAAAGGTTTTTTCTGGTGGTATTTATGCTTTCGCTGTAATTGGAAATTGGTACTTCGACTACGCTCAGTAACCAATTAGAAATTAGAAATTAGTGCTTTGGTGCCTTGAATACTCAGCAACTGAGACTCAGCAACCGAGCAGCAGTTAGCAATCGGAACTTATAAATAAAATTTTATCCTGAAACATGCAAAGCTTCAATAGAAAGAATTTGAAAAGCCGTCCCTGGAGGGGACAAACATGAATAACCCCAGGTGCAACCTGGGGAAGAATAATAACCCAAGTAAATCGCCGGCGAAAGATTTTTAGTATGGAACGATATAAACTTCCGGCGGAATTACCAGGAAAATATGCTGATTTGAAATAGAATATATATAGAACACACAATTAATAAAAATGTCTTACTTAAATATAAAAATCATGAAAAAAATTGTATTAGTATTAAGCTTAGTTGCCTTATTGTCAAATGTTTATGCACAGAATGCAAGTTATTATCAAAACATGGGCAAAACCCTTCAAAAAATGGGAGAGGCCAAATCAGAAGCAGATTTTCAAGCTTTATCCAATCAGTTTGAGCTGATTGCCAGTGTTGAGAAAGGTGAGTGGTTGCCTTTGTATTATGCAGCGCAAACAACCATTCTGATGGTTCATCAGGGTGTTGAAAAAGGAAAAGTAGATACTTATCTTGATAAAGCACAAACATTTATTGATAAGGCATTACAAATCAATGAGAATGAATCTGAAATTTATGTTCTTCAGGGCTTTTTACATCAGGCCAGAATTAACGTAGATCCCATGAGTCGCGGGCAAAAATATGCAGCTATGGCACAAGTAAGTTTTGAAAAAGCAAGGGCTGTGAACCCTGAAAATCCACGCATTTATTATTTAATGGCAATGTCTGTAATAAACACCCCAAAAATGTTTGGTGGTGGTAAAAAAAATGCTTTACCTTTATTCCTTCAGGCAAAAGAGAAATTTGATGGCTATACGCCTGCTTCACAATTAGCGCCAAATTGGGGCGGCTCAAGCAATCAGGCAATGATAGATTTATGTCAGGCAGAAAATGGTGAAAATTAAAAAGAAATACAGACGACTAAAAAACTTTATCAGAGACCTGCTCATTATTTTGATGGCAGGTCTGCTGATAACTTATTTTTTTTCTCAGGATATGCAAAAGATGAAAGAATATATTCTTCCAACTCTTTTATATTCAGCCTTCATCGGATTAATGCTTTGGAAAGGAAATGAGTTTGTATCTGAGCAGGTTTACAAACACTTAGATTGGAAGAATAAACCTGAAAGAAAGTTTATTATAGGAATTGGTGTAATGATCCTGTACACAATAACTGCCATATTTTTTGTAAATTTTATATGGTTTTTGTTATGGGAAGGTGGAAATGTAGCGGATTTTGAAATGCCTTCATTCAGACTGGTTGCTATTCTGTTGGGTGTAACTTTTATCATTGCATTTGGTATAAATATTAAGGAATTCATTATTGAGAAAAAGAATATTTTATTACGCGAAGAAAAGCTAAAAACCGATGTGATAAAGCTGGAATACGAAGCACTTAAAAACCAGGTGAACCCTCACTTTTTGTTTAACAGTTTAAATGCATTAACAAGCCTGTTGGCTGATAATGAAGAGGCAGTACTTTTCATAAAAAAGCTCTCTGATGTATATCGCTATGTTTTGGAGCAGAAAGATAAAGAAATTGTGCCGCTTGAGCGCGAATTGGAGTTCGTTGAATCCTATTCTTATTTGCATAAAATCAGATTTGGAAATAATTTTAAACTTACGATGGAAGTTAGTTCGCCTGACAAAAATGTAGTGCCTCTGTCTGTCCAAATGTTGGTAGAGAATGCCATTAAGCATAATATTGTTTCAGAAGAAGAACCTTTGGAGATAAATATCTTTGAATCAGAAGACTATCTAATTGTTGAGAACAATCTTCAATTAAAATCAATGGTAAAAGACTCTTCAAAAATTGGACTTGAAAATATTAAATCCAGGTATGCTTATCTTACTGATAAACAATTTATTGTTTCAAATCTGGATGATAAATTTACTGTTAAAGTTCCATTGTTAGCGATTAAAAGGCAATGAAAGTAGTTGTTATTGAAGATGAACATCTTGCAGCAAAAAGAATCATTGATTTAATTAAAAAATATGATGATTCCATTGAGGTATTGGCAAAACTAGAGTCCGTTAAAAAGAGTGTTGAATGGTTCAGTAAAAATACTTCAGTTGATTTGGTTTTTATGGACATTCAACTGGCCGATGGATTGAGTTTTGAAATATTTGAACAAAGTTCATTGCAAGCCCCGGTAATTTTTACTACTGCATTTGATGAGTATGCCATCAGAGCTTTTAAGGTAAATAGCATCGATTATCTTTTAAAACCTATTGATTTTGAGGAGCTTAGTCGGGCACTAAATAAATACAAGAATAACTTTGGTTCAACGACAAATGTTATTCCCGATTATTCAAAAGTTGAGGAAGTGCTGCAAATGCTTACCAAACAATATAAATCCCGTTTTGTTGTAAAGGTTGGTAATCATATCAGGCCCATTGAAGTGACTGAAATTCAGTATTTTTACAGTCTTGAAAAGTCAAGTTATTTATATACCAACGACAACAAATCTTATGCTCTTGATTTTTCTTTGGATCAAATTGAGAACCTGGTCGATCCGAATTCATTTTTCAGAATAAGCCGTAAATTTTTGGTCAATATTAGCGCAATAAAGGAAGTTATCAGCTATTCAAAAAGCAGGTTAAAACTAAAATTTAAACAATCCACTGAAGACAACGCCATAGTAAGCCGTGAAAAGGTAGGAGCTTTTAAGGATTGGCTGGAATAAATTTAAAATCCCTTTGCTCTTTTTATTATTTTTAAGGTTATTCTAATTGAGAAAAATGAATTTCAATTTAGAAAATTAAAAGTATTACTTTAGTTGCTTTAACAGACAGCAGATAAAATATTAACCTACATAGTAAACTTGCCTTTTTAATGGAATTAATGAAACATAACAAAAAACTTATTTTACTTGCATTTTTTATCATTAGTACCTTTTTTACTTTTTGGTATGCGGTTCCTTTTTCCTTTTCCCGTGCTGGAGATGCCCGCGTAGCCAGGGCCTTTATTACTGATGAAGCGGATTTGTGTGAAATCATCATCAAATCAATAAACAACAATGAGGAATTTAAGTTTGATGCCTATGGATTTTTCTACTATAAATCTGGCATTGTAATATTGAAAGTGATTGATAAGGTTGCAGTTGTTTCTGAGCGCACCGTGCTTATTTTTTTCAGACTTTATTCCTGGTTTTATTTTTTAGCACTCGTTTTGGTTTTAACACTCCTGACTTATAAATTAACAGGGATTTACGGTGCTTTTTTCGCTTTGGCACTCAGCTTTATAGCATCGCCCAATCTATTGTTATATGCCGCTATGTTGCATCCCGATGTTGCCCAGGTATTTTTCATCGTATTAAGTTTATATTGGCTTTATTTATTCGTTTCCAACAGAAAAAACTGGTATATTCTGCTTTCAGCAGCTTCAGCAGCGTTGGCTTTTTCATGCAAATATTCAGGAGTTTTATTATTACCAGCGATCTACACAGCTATCTTTTTTGCCAAAACTAACGAAGATAAAACCCCCGACAAATTATACTTACAAAACATACTTTCCCTGACTTTACTTTCTTTGACTTTTTATTTTTTAAACAATTCGGAAATCTCTAATCATATTGGCAGTGCGGCTACCGGAAATGAAATTTTGTTTTA
>JARGGF010000013.1 GCA_029210905.1 Bacteroidales bacterium
GTCTTGCAATACCAAAAGGATTATCTCCATCTTCTCGACCATTATAATCATTAATAATAGCATCCCATTTTTTAGTAACCTTTTCAGTCCAGTGACAATCTACGTTTGGTTCGACAATTTCATTCAAGATGTGATTATCGATATCTCCAGTACCTACTCTTATGCCATCATTCATTTCTGAACCCCAGTAAACTTCAATATGGTCATCAACTGTTCTACTATTTCCCATAGTTTTGAATCCAGGTCCGTTTATATATGTGTTTCCCGTATATAAATTAGATTCAATTGTTAATACCTTTCCTGTTGGTTTATGAACATCAATAATAAAAAATGCATGACCACTATTTATATTATCAGGATTCCATCCTTGACAGATACACCATGTTGGAGGATAGTTTGCATCATTTGATATATCTACTCTAATTATTGGATTTACAATACCTGATAATTGTACTTCATTCCGTGATGAAGATGATGTGTAATTTTGCTTACGATTTTCAGTTGGTTCAATTAAGATATTCCGTTCAAAGATGTCATCAGACGCTGTAATTATTCGGCTTAATTCAGCATTGTTATTTATTGCATTAATGATATTTTGAAGTGTTTGTAATTCGCTATTTCCTGATTCAACTATTATGTTTATGTTATTTATTGTAATAGTAAATTCTGTACCGCTAGGATTTATATTGTTATTTCTTAACATCCAAATTAAGTGTTTAGAATAAACATTAACACTTGAAAATGGATCGTCAAAACTCTGAATCATAGAATGACAGTGAGGCCCTAATCCCCATCTGAAATCATTGTTGAAATTTCTACGTAGTAGTTCTGTCATTATGCATTCTACAAAACATGTACAGTCAATTTCATTATCATGCATCACTAATGGTGATAAATTTACCACATCAGTAATATAATAATCTGCTGGATAATCTGTCCCATGTTGCCTATTTGGAGCATCTGCATTCGGATACCAATGTGAGTATTCATAGTTTAGCCAATCTGAAAACAGGTTAATTAATGTAGACTCTTGGATCATGTTTACTTCTGATTGCATCCTTATGCGCAAATTATCTTTTGGTGGGAAGAACCATCCAAATGGCAAGCCATCGATCTCTTCGTTAAATTCACCATCAAAATAACCATTCTGTTCCTCATCAGGTACCTTAACTATTCTTATAAAATAAGGTTGGTAAACTCTGACAAAAAGTTCAAATGTGTTATCATTTTTCACATACCCAAATGGAGTTGTTGAACCGATTCTTTCTGAAATAAGCGATGCATAAATATTGTCATTCCATTTATATACAACATAGCCTTCATCGTTGTTTAATTTGCTCGACTGTTTTCTAACCTTGGCTATACTATATCCATTTCCACCAGCAATCGTTTGATTGCGCAACACTTTTAAAACAGGTAATTTCTCATCTTTTTCAAGAAGTTCATAGGTTTCAGGAGAATTATCTTCTATACCTTCAATGGCTCTAAAACATTTACGAGTGTCATCAAGGGCTATAATCATGGTTTTATAGAGATAGATTTTTGCTCCTTTCATACTTTTAGAGGAATCGTTAGCATCTTCAACTGTTCCCGAAATTTTGTATGCAAAATATCCCCCAAATCCAAGATTGAAGAAGGGTAAATATCGATAATAAAATACTTTCAGGCTATCTTTCCTAGGTTCATAGTTCATTTTATCAATTAATGAACCACCATTAAAAAATTCATCCGCGATAATTTCATTAGCTTTTTGTTCTAAATTAAATTCTTCTGGAGATAAGAGTGGATATCTATGCTCCCTATTTTTTAGTTTGTTTAATAATTTGAAGCAGCAGCTAACATTAGACTTGGGAAATCTAAGTATATTTACAATGTCAATTTTCGTATCATCATTTAAATTTTTGAATAGTTCAATTTGAGTATCAAAATCATCATCATGAGAACCCTTATCTAAAGATAACTCCCCCCATGGTAAATAAGTTTCTTCAAGTGTAATTGGATTCTTTAATAACATGGCTATCTTAACAGGACTTATTTGTGTAATCCCAACAGGTTTTTCCCAATCATCGTATGATTCCTCATTAATTTCATTAATAATTTTTTCTATTTCTTCTTCCCTCTCTTCTTTATTTATCTTGAGCATTCTTGAATATACAAGTGATATAAAAAACAAACGTGGCACAAAATCATAAGACAGTGGTGGAGTAAAATTATCATACGCATCCTTCATTTTTTGAATTGTGGCATTTATATAAGGAATAGTGTCATGAAAAATTTCTCTGGAAGTATCAGGATGTCCACCACAAGCAATATTATAGGTTTTAACTAACCCATCTTCAAATAATTCATTTTTTAAAAGAAGTTTTTCCAGTGGTTCATATTTATTCGCCAATTCTTGAACAATTTCTAGTTCACGTAGCATTTCACCATTTTGATCTTCCAATACTAGTTTAATCTTATTGGTTAATTCTTCAGATGAAGGACAAAAATTAAAAACACCTTCATCTGTTACCATTTCCTCTGTTTCTCTAAATATATCAAGAGACCTGTCAATAATCCATCTATATTGAGTTGTTTTTACTCGGAGGCTTTCAGATAGTACAAATACTACGTATGTATTTTTGGATTCCACGGTTATTGGACTTTCAAGGTAACTAATCAAATAACAATCAGGATTATCAAAGTCGTAGTTTTCTTTTTCAGTCTCGCAGACCTTTTTTAATGTGCCAACCTCTCCTAAATCTGAAGGAAGGAAGTCTAGAGGTATTCTTCTTTCTGTCAGTCTAACTGCCATTTCCCACCTCCTTTCTAATCCGGTCAAGAATCACATCCCATTTCAATCCACTATTACCTTCCCCCCTTCCAGTAAGTATATTTCTTCCAATCCAAACATATGTTTTTCCATCTATCCAGCGCATACGCTGTTTTTTAATCTGCACTTTCAATCCAGCACGGGTAATGGTTTCTTCATTAAGCTCCTGACTTTCCTGCAAAATATTGCTCAAAGGTTCTGATTTTCCGATTTCATCCTGCAAATCGCTAATGTCTTTATCAGGGTTGGGAATTTGAGCTTGTTTTAAAAACACCTGGCTGAAATTTCCTTCTTCAGCAATATGCTGGGCCTGGTAGGGTATCCAATTGGGCGCAATTTTAGTTGCCAGCTTAAATTTTAGCATATCTTTTACAACAGGGCTATCAGCTACTTTCTCTTCAACTTCTTTTTCAAAATAAAATTCCAAAGCATTTTTTGAATTTCCCCATGCATTTGGGATTGTTTTTTCAATGCCAAATACTATGTTGCTAAACTCATCACGTAAAAACAACACTTCTTCCAATGGTTGCGATTCTTCACGAAAACCACAGCTTGGAGGTATGTATAAAAAGTCAAGATCTGCGTTTTGTGCAGGGTTGTCCTGTTTGCTTAAACTAAACAAATCCCAGCGATCCAAAGGTTCAGAACTATTAAACCTTCCATTTGGAATTTCAAGCTGCACACCAAACGAATCGGTGGTTATTATTTTTCGCACCAGAGTTATGGTACCTGTTTCAAGGATAAGCGGAACAACAAACCAGTCATCGCCCTGAGTAAGGGTGTAGTTCATTAGCATCAGCTTAATTAACTCAGTAGTGTTTGGATCTATTTTACCGAAATCCATAATGGAGTCTTCCATGGCCCACCAACGTGGGTGGGGCATACCTGCAAATTTCACCCGGTTTGGGGTTACACTTATTGTGGTGAATTTATCGTCTGGAGGATTTAAAGTCGAATCGGTACCTGCTTCCATATTGGAGCTGTACCATTCCAAATCGCCATTGCGGTAATTATCCGAAACGATTTCTGGCCCATTCTCAGTCTTTACACCAAAGGAATAATCGAGGGTTTTGGTCTTCCATTGAGGCAAAGAATTGTTTTGCGTTTGCGAATACAAGCTTTTATACCAACTAATAAAGTTATCAATAGAAGTGCTTAAATTATAACTTTTAATTGCATTCCGATTTTCATATATCTTTTTCCCATTCAGCACTTTACCTTCAACCAGTTTTAGGTTGGTTCGTGAAGCTTCATCCATCTCTTCATCTTCAGGAATACGAATGCTGTAGTTAACCATTAGCGCTGCCAACTCTGTAGTTGCTGTTTCTTTATCAAGGTTTTGCCTTACAAATCGTTCGAATTGCTGGCCTGCTCTCACTATCATACGCCAATCCCATGGCACTATTTCACGTTCAATAAGTGTTTCGAGAGGTAGATTACGAGGTAAATTTGTATAAGAAGAATTGGTGCCTTGTCCAAGCGTATAATAATTAACTTTATCCGAATAATATTCCAATTCAGTTTTCACAAGAGAACCTGCATCCTCAGCCATAAATTCACCCATCATCCATTGTTGGGTGATAAACCAAAGCGGATCGGCGGTTTTTGCTTTCAGTCCCTCGTTGATGTGTTTACTTTCCGCCTCGGGATCATCACCAGGATTGTAAGCCCGGCTGTGCGACTGGATCCGGAACCAGGCTTTAGGATATTTATTGGTAGGGCCCATTTGAGTTGCTATTTTCGGTTTTAACTATATTTTCATATTCGGTATAAATTGCCGGGAATAAACCGGCAACATTGGGGTAGGACTCCATATCCACAGCCCTTATTTTAGTCAAATCGAGCGTTTCAGAAATAATATTTTCCAATTCAAACATGTTCCAGTTTGGGTCATTACTTTTTTCACCTGGTACCGCCAGTAAACAACAATTGGGAGGTTGCTGGTTAGGCGTATCTGCCTCAAAAGTAACAGCTGTATTCACTTTATTTAAAGGAATATCTTCAAACCATTGATCGATCATAAACCCGCAAACCGAGTTTAAATTCTCCTGAAAATTATTGGTATATACACATACACCCAGTGTGTGGTTTTCTCTTTTAGAGTTATCTTCAATTTTCAATTCATCGTTATCCAACGCCTGCCATGGAATAAATCCATCCTCAGTTGAATAAGGAAAGTTGGCTATATAAGGCTTTAGGTTTTTGTCTTGATCATACCCGGTCCATGCATCCAAAAACATTATAAGTTCTTCGAAAGCATCTACTTCCTTGTGTGTTTGAGCTACTTGTTGCATCCAAAGTTGGATGCGTTCCAGAGAATTCCCCTTTAAAATAGTTTCTTGATGATTTAAGGCCTGATTTAGAGGGGCTTCCTCTTTAATAATTAATTTAGGAAGTATGATAAAACCATTACCGAAAAGGGCTTTAAAACAGGCTATTAGAATCTCTGTGATTCTCTTTGCAAATTCTGATTCATTAAATTCCTGTGTATGATTACTGTTCTTCTCCATCCACAATGCATTTAATTTCAATTCCAATATTCTGAAGTCTTCATATCGTTCATTAAAACTTTTAAATATTGATTTAACTGTGTGATATGTTACCTGTTCTGTCAAGTCAAAATGAGATCCATAACCATTTAAAATAGTAATACATGGTTGCATCAGAATTTTGTTCTGATTGTTAAAAAATGAAATGAGGTCGGTAACGTTTACTGATTTAGCTGATAGATAATCCTTGCAAAATCCTTCAAATGATCCAATTTCTTCTTTGTAAATTATTATTAACCAAGTATTAACTATCTCTACAATTTGGTTTTTAAACAGGATTAATTCAGATATATCTGCAAGAACCTTATCTGAAAAAAAAGTATTTAAGTTGTTTATTATTATATTCAGCGTTTCTTCCTTTGCTTTACAAATTGCATTAATATCTCCCACTAAAGTACTTACAATGTATTCCTTAAAGTTTTCTTCGCTTGTTTGAAATTTAGCAATATTGAGTATAATCACATCAAGATTATCAATGATTTCATAATATTTTGCCTGATATTTACATCCCTCACTAATATCCGAGAGCAATTCAAATGTGCTTTTATTGCTTACATCCCCAAAGGCGTTGAATTGCTCTTTACCATAATTTTTGCATTTTAACAATCTTGCATTTAACTCTTCATAATCGAATTCAGGAGGTTGCTGAGTATCATTTTCCTCTGGTTCTTCACCTGCAATAAGTTGTTTTTGCTTAAATAAATGTTCAGGTGTGAGATACGAATATTTCCCGAGGGTTGCAAGCGTTTTATAAGCAAGTTCTATAGCATTTTCCATGCTGACAGAATAGGGTATGGCATTTGTTTCATCGGGTCTATGTGCATTTGTTTCAAAGGAACCAAAATTGATTGTAATTCTTTTTTTATCTTCTTCAATAACTGTCTCGTCCTGCTCAGACACGAAATTCGGATATTTCATTCGAGCAATCAATTTAATTTTAGTTTCTAATTCTGTTGATCCACCACCTGGTTTTTGTGCGCACAGGTAAAGAAAGTCGATTGGTTTTAGTGATAATTCATTTAATAGAACTGTATCTCTTATTTCCGTAATAGATTCATTATTTTCCTTAATATAAAGTTGCACACAACATCCAATATTATTTAAATTGCCTAAAATATCTGCGAACCATGAAGCCAGAACAGGTTCAGCTATTTCAAGTAGATTCGGATTTTCTATTACCGGATGGTTTTTTGCGTCCAACATAAGACAAATGCGGTTTTCGCTAATAATCCTTGACAGATTGACGGAAACGGATTCAGGTTCAATTACTCCCGGTTGACCACTTGCAATATCCATTGAAGCACTACTTCGTTCGTAATTACCTTTTACACATTGGTACACACTTTCATGAATTAATAGATCACTAATGGCATCCAGAGTATCACATAAAATCTTAATTGCCTTTTTAAGTTCTTCTCCCAGGGCTTGTTCGTCATCAGTCACTTTTTGTTTGTCTGTAAATATGTTATAGCCAATCCCTGGCTTTCCTTTCAAGGGGGCTTCAATTTCAATTGTATTCGGAATTAATTTTGACATCGCCAAATCATAACCATTAGTAACCATACGAGACTTAACTTCTCCTTCTACGGTATTAACTTCAAGCGGATATGCTTCCCTGAATTCATCTATATACTGATCCAAGTTGTGGTCGTGCAGGTACCTTTCAAACTGGTATCCAAGTAAAGCACCTAATTCCTGACCTTCGCGCTTGCCTTGCAAAATTGCTAGTGCTCTTCTAATACGATCTGAACTAATATTAATACGATAGGGATTTTCACCATTGCCGGAATAATCCAAATACGCATTTTTTAGAATCGCTGCTGTACTGGCTTGTGTATGCGAAAATGCATGGGTAAAACCACCTTTTGGAGCTTCTCTGGCTGCTACACTTAAATCCAAATTTTCTACAAATCCATAATAACCAATCAGAATTCCTTCCTCTGTGTTTGATTGTGATATGCTTACAGAACGTAAAGTATCTAATCTTTTGTTTGCAACCGAACTTATCCATGCATCAAGCCGATAAGAAAATGTGTCAATGATGCTCATAAAAAGTGTTTCGACATCAAAATTGTTTATTTGAGAGGCTAAATTTGTTACGAAACTATTCCATTTCAATTCTTGAGTGGAGACAATTATTTGATCTTGTATACTGCCAAGCCTTTCTTCAACGGTATAGAAACCTTCCACCAAACGTTTCTTAGCGTTGCTTTTTAAAGGTTCGTCAAAATGGAGCGCCCCAACTAATTCTTTAAATTGTTTTTTACTGCTAACAGCTCTATTTTCCGACTTGATGGTCTCGACCTTAAGCTCTAAATCTTCAATGCGTTTTAGTTCACGAGTAAAAATTTCGAATGGAGTATTGGGATTGAATATTACCCCATATTTGTCTTTAGCCAAAAATAGTAACTTGTACAATAGAAAATTAAAATCGTGAATTGTGGCATTTGAATTTAGTAAATGATTTAGATATTGTTGAGGTTGTATGCTCTTATCATTTGGATCAAAAACAAGTGGAGGATGATCAGTAGAAGAAGTAAATCGAATGGTTTCAATCCATTCTGGTAGATTTCTGTACTCTTTTCCAGTAAGATAATAAAGAAACTCTTTTAACTTTTCGTATTTCTGTTTCCACTTCTCAATCATATCATCGTGGTAAGGTAAGTCAGAAAAGTCAAGCCAATACCTACCATCTTTGTGTAGTAGTCTATCAATCGTATAATGTAAACTTTGTGGAAGAACAGACAATATTTTGCATAACTCTTCTTCTGCAGAAGTTTGTTGCGACTGGTTCATCACTTTAGGTACTTTTTCAGAATTAGCAGAAGCCAACCATTTAATGGAAAGTTTATTTAAAATATTAACAAAATTATAATCAAACAATTCTTGGCTATCTTGTTGCGTTTCAGAATTTTTATTAGGTAAAAATGGTCGAGGTGTTCTTTCTAATTCTGACACCGGTAAAACTCCATAAGGATATTTCCCAATTCTGAATGAAGGTAAATATCCCATTGGTCGAACATACTTTACAAATTGGTTCTTAATCCTGTTTTTGGTTTCCCTGGTCATATCATTACCAAACACCTTCTCTAAATAAAAGCTACCTGTAGGATACCAGATTGCTTCGTGGAAATTATCGATTATAGTGAAGGTTGTATTGGAAGGGTTTTCCCACTTTTTCATTAAATTAGGGTTCAATCCCAATGATTTGGCAAGCGATATGGAGTTTTGATATCCAATCTGGTTTATTTCTCCTTCGTTATGAAGAAACTCGCGCTCATATATTTTTTCAGTGTCTTTTAAGCTTGAAAATCCGGCAGAATCGTCCTGTGTATTGTTAGTGTCTGTTCCATGCTGTAAAAAACCTATACCTTTTGTGTATTGATGGGACTCAAATAAGTTAGATAAAACTTGTTTTCCAGTAATTTCAGGTTTTACTGAACGTAAACCATATACCACTATTTTTTTTATTTTGGTGACTCTGGGAATAGTTTTTTTATCAATCGTTCTTATTTCATCTAATGGAATGGTTATGGCCATTCCTTGGTTAAATGCCTCATTATAATCTTCTACCCATTTTGATTTTTTGCGGAAGAGACTGCCCTCCTTTTTTTCATTGTAAGGTATTTCTTCATTCTCCTCTGGAAATGTTATTACTTCAAGATAATTACTTGTTATATTTGTTCCTCTTTTTCTGATTATACGGCCATCATTAAGCTCAAGGGATGCTATAAAGAAATCTGGTAAAACGGCAACTTTGGGATTGATCAAAGAACTTTCTTCTATAATATCAATTACATCCCCATTTTCTTTAACTAATTTACTAATCCATGCAGCTCTTAGCGGTTTGTATTTAGTTACAAGTTCGTTCCAAACATCTTTACTATATTCAGACTCAATAAAATTATTAGCGTCGTCAAACTCTTGTTTTGTGATTCTTCGTTCCAATGAGTCAATGGATATTTGATCAGGATAAATCCTTATTTTAAGAAAATTATCGACTATTCTGGTTTCAATTTGGAAAGGCAGGAGGAAAGCTGGTAAATTGCGAGGTGCATTATCAACTTTATCATCATTGAAATCTTCAGAAATTTGTTCCTCAACCGGTAATACGTAACCTCCTAATATATTATCATCCCAGCGTTCCCTTCCACTTTCCAGAATATACCCAGCATCAATTATATCTTCATTTCTTATAATATTTAATTCCCATGCTCCCTTCTTTAAAGAGGGATCGTTGCAGGTTTTTAATTGTTTTCCACCAGAATATATTGTAAGAGCTAGTTTCAATATCCCTCTGTGCGGGAGGTCTGGTAATTTAAAATTAAAAATGCCTTCATTTTTCCATAGTTCTTGAGTTTGTTTAATTCCTGTAATCGCTTGAGGTTCGTTATTATTTATGACAAAATATAACAAGGCAGAAGTATTTGGCAAGAAAGGTTTTACCGAGATTTTAATACTTATATCCTTATTGCCAACTATATATCCTTTGGATAAAGAAATGGAATTATTATCTTCCTTAATTGAAATGAAGATATTATTTTTAGAATACTGCATGAAATTAAGCCTGTTTTAAACAGTAAAAATTGGATTTATTTTACAAATAATAAAGGAACTACTGAGTCGGGCTGCATGAGCCGGAATGCAAAGCGTTGATAAATTCTAAAAATAAAATTATCATCAGCGTCACATTGTTGGTATTCTGTTATTGGATTAATTGATCTGGCAATGTCCATAGTTTTCCCTCCGAGTGAAATTAAGATTCCCAAATCAGGACTTCCTTTTTTATTCTCAGAATTAAGAGTAGGAGCATGAAAGATTCCTTTTTCTAATGTTGGATCTAATCTATCTGCGGCTGTGGTAAAACTATTATCAACAGGACAATTAATTTCATAAAATGAATCAGTATTTAGAATTAAAGCATAAGGGCCATCGTGTAGTTTCTCTTGAAGTTTTTTAATAGCCGCTCTAACACCATTAATGATTTGTTTTGCATTTTCTTGTTCTTTTTCAGTTCTACCAATTTTAATTGGATCTATTATTGAATCTGTTATTATTTGGTTTAATATTTCCTTGTCTTCCTCTCTGGAAATTGATTTTGCATGTTTTATTGCAAGAGATTTTGCAACACCATTTACTGATTCTGATTCAATTTGTCGTCTTGTTAATTGAAAATTCTCACTTTTTTCACTGAATTTAATAGTTTGTGTTTCATCAATATTTCCTATTTTCGCCTTAAGGGTTATCTTATTTGCGTTAATAGTAGTAGCATCTTTTGCTACATTTAATTGCTCAGGAATAAATTTTCTTGTCAGACTTAAACGATTAACTTCTTCCTTAACCGCGTTATCAATGTTTGACCATTCTTTATCAGTCCATTCTGTTAGTTGTTCTCGTTTCATGATTATAGGGTTTATAATATTTCTTATCTAAATTTACGTCTCTCTTTAATATAAAACAAAATAGATCCAAGAATTGTAGTTAACGCAGTATAACATGTAGTTAACGATAAATTTTAGTCAAGATTTAAAATCCTGTAAGAAATTAATTTGATGGGAAAAGCTTTGATATTTTATTGGTAAATAACCTGCATTTTCTATGCGAAACTGGTAGTTCTGTATTATCATGTAACACAAGTTTTCTGCCATTATTGGAAATATATTCCTTAACAAAAGCGAGATTGACAAGATATGATTTATGTATCCTTAAAAAAAACTCACTGGGCAATAGTTCCTCATAGTCTTTAAGAACTTTTGCTATCAGGTGGGACTCACTATTATGCAAATAAATACGCGTATAGCGATCGTCTGCTTTGCAGTAAATAATATCTTTACATTCAATTATGCGTATCCCTTTACAGGTTCGAATCGAAATCCTAGAAGAACTCATTTTGGTTTAATGTTTCCAAGTTTGATTAGGTCATAAGTAAGCTTTTCAGCCAGTAATCATCATATTTCAGTTGTCAGATCAATACAAATTCATTGAACAAGTATTTGGTAACCTTATACTTTTATAAGCTGGGCGTTAAAATACCACCCTGAAAAAGTGATTATTATATTTCTTGAAACCGGTTTAAATAGCCCTTATAGAAAACCAAATTTCAGTAGTGCGTCCCTAAAAAGGAGGTAGGTGACAATCAAATTCTTCAAACTGATATCAAATTTACGATAAATTGATTTTAAAGTCAAGTTTTGAAAAAAAATTTTAATTGTTAATTATTGGTGGTTTAAAAAAACAATCAACCTGCAAAGTTAGGCTCGGTAGCAAACGCCACAAAAGACTACGGCATAAAACCTCCTTGGTTACTCAACCTCAATCTTTGTCTCAAACTCAATCTCAACCTCAGCCCCCGTTCTTTTGGCCATTTATTCCGTTTCCTTTTGCGCTTATTGCCCCCTAACACCTGATGACTGAAGCATATTAATTGTTTTTTATGTTTCACTTTAAATCTTTAGTTATGGATAATCTTAGTTCGTATTTCAGGTTATTAGCCAAGGCTCGCTATTATAGGTCGTTGTTCGGTCATTATAAGTGCCGTCAGTGTTATTCAATTGCAGTTCGTTATTTGCGGCTTGCAACATTAGTTCGTTCCGGTTTTCACAGGGGGCTTCCATAGCTCGCTTTTTTTGTCATAAAGTTGCATCCAATCATGCAACTTTATTTCTCTGAAACATTGAATCCATGAAACCCTCCAACAATATGAACTTTCTCTTGCGAACCAAAAACTCTGAAACCCCAATAGATTAAGATCTACTTACCAAGAGAGCAATAAATTAAAACTTTAAACAGAAACCAGTCACAGGCAACCAGAAACAAGCTACCAGAAACCAGTTGCTAAAATTCCCAGGCACTTTCCCTGTCCCCATAAAAAACACTTTGCTGGTGCAAAACTCATTTTTTCCGGAGCCAGGCAAAAAGCCTTATTGTCTACCATTTCGTAACAGTCGTTCAAGAACCAGCCGGCACATTAAAATTTTACTACTATATATTTCTAAATAAGTGGAAGTAAAATTTTAATAAGCCGGTAAAAAGCCTGCAATATACCCCTCCCTTGCGATCTGTAGTAATGCACATCAAGCGGTATTTTTTTTGCCACTGGTAGTCTGGCCTGATATAGCACAGGTGAAGAATCAACTTTCTTCGATTTGACCCTTTCTTATTCGACACATTCGTGGATGTCCAGTCTCCCAGCTTGGGTTTATAAGGTATCCCAGCCGGCAGGCTTGTCAAAAATGCCGCCAGCTCTGCCAGGCACTATTTTTTCTTTTTTGATTGACTTTTAAGGCAAAAAATAGAGCCAGTCAGCCCTTTGGGTCGGCTTTTAAAAGTTGTCTTATGTTCTGGTAGCTGAGCGAAGCCGAAGCTGTCATCATTTTTGAGCTTCACCTACCGTCTGGTCTGTGCTGCTACTCCTGTCTGTCTGCATTATTCCGTAAACTCCATAAAGCAGCCAGCCAGCCGCAGCACTTTTTGTTGTGGCGGGCCCTGCGAGGGTTGCCAGGCGTTTTTCAGTCGGTCATTTTGATTTTTTTGATTTGATTTTTAAAGGTAAAATAACCACCTGAAAAAACTCCAGAAGCTAAGGTTTTGGCTTTTGGTACCTGAGCGGAGTCGAAGGTAGCCAAAACCTAAGCTCCAGCACTTGCAAAAGCAGCTCGTTCCTCACTGCATTTTTTTGCGAGGCTGGCAACCCTACCCGCAGGCGGGCCCGCGCTCTCGTTGATGCTGTCATTCTTTGATTTTTGACTACCGTTCTCGTATTTAAGTTTTATTGTAAATTAAACGGCATATTGTTCTATATTTCGGCAGCATTTGTATTTTACTGCCAATTTATAGATTTTTATTATATTTGTATTTTAATCAATACAATTATCGCAAACGAAAAATTAAATATTGAAAAATTTAGAGATTTTTTCAAAGCTAAAAAGTCCTTTGAAATCTCAGATATTATTGATTTTTATTTAAAAATAGAACCTCAAATTAAAAACACAACCATCAATTGGAGGATTTATACTCTAATGCAAAAAGGAGTTTTAAATAGAATTGGTCGGGGAAAATATACTGTTAAAGAAGGCAGAATTTATATACCAGAAATTTCCTCCAAAATAAAATCAATTCACTCTAAACTCAGTAAAGAATTTCCGTACTTAAAAACATGTATTTGGAATACATCTTCCTTCAATGAATTTATGGTTCATCAACCGGGGCGATTTTATATTATAATCGAGGTTGAAAAAGATGCGACTCAATCTGTTTTCTATTATTTGAAAGAGAATAAATACTCCGTATTCATTGAACCATCTAAAGACTTAATTGAAAAATACATACCTGATGAGAAAGAAACTTTAATTGTAAAATCTTTGGTTTCAGAAGCTCCTGTTCAAATAATTAATGGTATAAACACAACTACAATTGAAAAAATGTTGGTCGATATTTTTTGTGATGAAATCATCTTTGCGGCTCAACAAGGTTCTGAAATGAGAAATATTTTTCAGGAGGTATTGAATAAATACATCGTGAATGAAAATCGCATGCTTCGTTACGCAGATAGAAGAAGGAAAAAGGATGCTTTTAGAAAATATGTAAGTTCAATTTCTAATTCACGGCAGTAGATCTGATTTACTGCCAATTTATAGGATATGATAGACAAGGAAAAATTAACAATAGACTGGATAAACATTGTTTCGAAAGAAAAACGGAATGCCGATAAAATATTGGTTGAAAAGGTTATTCGGGCACTTTTATTATTAGAAGGATTGGTACTGCAAAATTTATCTTTCGTTTTTAAGGGTGGTACAGCATTAATGCTACATTTGAATTCATCAAAAAGGTTGTCAATTGATATTGATATCATAATACCTGCAAAACCTGACAATCTTGATGAATTGCTTAATAAATTAGCTTCTGAACAAGGATTTTTAAGAAAGGAATTAAAACAACGAAATGTAAATTCAAAAATTGATAAAGCACACTATAAATTCTTCTACAATCCATTATTTAAAACAAGAAAAGATGAAGAATATGTTTTGCTTGATATTCTTTTTGAAAAAGTACAATATTGCAATTTAGTTGGATTGAACATTCAATCTTCATTTTTACCTGAAAATAGGGAAATTTTATCTGTTAAATCGCCAAGTGTAGAAGATATAACAGGTGATAAACTTACTGCTTTTGCTCCAAATACTACAGGGATTCCATACTTTAAGAAAGAAGATAGTATGAGTATGGAAATCGTTAAACAGTTGTACGACCTTGGCAATCTTGTCGATAATGTTTCAGATTTAGAATCGATTAAAACCACCTTTAAAAAATTTGCAAAAACTGAACTTGATTATAGGGAAATGGTAACACTTTCTGAACAGGATGTTTTAGAAGATATTTTTCAAACTGCATTATGTGTGGTAACACGAGGCGCAGATGGAAAAGGAGATTTCGAACAACTACAACAAGGTATTCAACGAGTAACAAGATTTGTTTTTTCAGAAAGTTATCATATTGAAAAAGCAATTACTCATGCTTCAAAAATTGCTTATTTAGCAACCTTAATAAAACATGATTCCCAAACTCTTGAAAAATACGACAACCCTTCACAAATGAAAGATTGGCTCATTAGTGAACCAATGAATACAAAACTAAACCGGCTGAAAAAATCAAACCCGGAGGCTTTTTACTATTGGTATAAAATATTCCAATTGGAAACGAATTGAATTATCTTATCTTTATATGACTAAAACCATACAACTATGCCTGAAATTATTGACACCCCTCCCAAATTAGTAACTGATGAAATAAAAGCATTACGCAAGTTGCTAAAGAAATCAATCTCAAAAAAAACAACTGACAATTTGTTGATTGCAACATGGAATATTCGGGCTTTTGGTGATTTAACCGAGAAATGGGAAGCTGGCCCAAATGATAGCCCAACAAGAGATTTACATTCATTGTTATGCATCATCGAAATTATAAAAAGCTTTGATATTATAGCTGTTCAGGAGGTTAAAGACAACATAAAATGTTTACGTTCCACAATGGCCATGCTTGGTAATAACTGGAGTTTCTTAATGACTGATACAACCAAAGGCGATGCAGGGAATGGTGAAAGATTAGCTTTTATTTTCAATACAAAAAGGGTAAAGTTATCAGGTCTGGCATGTGAGATTGTAGTACCTGCAGAACAATTGGCCAACAACATATCTTCTGATGCCCTTGACAAACAATTCGCAAGAACACCCTATGCTGTAAGTTTTAAAGTGAAAGATAAAACTTTGATTTTATTAACACTGCATGTACTATATGGTGATTCTGAAGCTGACCGCATCCCGGAGCTCAAAGCAATTGCTGACTGGATGTATGATTGGGCGAAAAAACTCAACAAATGGGAACACAGTTTGATTACCCTGGGAGACTTCAATATCGAACGTGCTGATGATCCGGCCTACAATGCTTTTGTTTCTAAAAATCTTTTCATTCCGGAAGATATTCGGGCCTTACCTCGGACTATTTTCAAAGAGCTCAAATTTTATGACCAAATTGGTTGGTATATCAACAGTAGTTCAGTATCTCAAATATCATTATCTTATGTAAAAGGAGGTATTTTCGATTTTAGGGATTCAGTTCTAAAAGCCAGAAATTATAATTTAACCCAATTATCATTTCGGATATCCGACCATTTCCCATTATGGGTAGAATTTGCTATTTAATATAAAATATCCTTTAGATCAGTGATTTATCTTCCCAAATATTTCTAAAAAGG
>JARGGF010000140.1 GCA_029210905.1 Bacteroidales bacterium
AAGAGATTGTAGATTTTTTATTCAACCACCTTGAACAGTATGGAGACACAAAGCCTGACATTGAAAAAGCAATTAATTTTGCTATTAAACAATCACCATCATTTGGTGGATTTGTGTTAATCGATAAAGAAGGCGACCAGGTTATCGGAGCCGTGGTAGTTAACCAAACCGGCATGGAAGGATATATTCCGGAGAATATACTGGTATACATTGCCACACATAAAGACCACAGGGGGAAAGGTGTCGGCAGGCACCTTATGAATAAAGCCATGGAGGTAGCCCAGGGTGATATTGCTTTGCACGTTGAACCAGATAATCCGGCAAGGTTTCTATATGAAAAGCTGGGCTTTTCGAGCAAATATATCGAAATGCGTTTCAAAAAACCAGTGCACCAGGAATAATTACTAATATTAACCTTAAAGTAGTAAGGAAGCATTCTCAAAAGCTCCTTACTACTTTTCTTTTTTTAAAACCATATGAATTTAATTGATATTATAGTTTTTATTGTCTATTTCGCTGCTATGCTCGGGGTAGGAATATATTTTTACAAAAAAAATGAAAATGTAGAAGATTATTACGTAGGTGGACGCTCAATGGGGGCATGGCACATTGGCCTTTCGGTAGTAGCTACTGATGTTGGTGGAGGATTTTCAATTGGTTTGGGTGGACTTGGCTACGTAATTGGCCTGGCCGGCTCATGGATGCTTTTTACCGGCTTGATTGGTGCCTGGCTTAGTGCTGTGGTCCTTATTCCAATTATCAGCAAACTATCTGTAAAACATAAGTTTTTTACTTTTCCACAAATATTTTCGCACTTTTATAACAATAAAGTGGCATTGGTTGCAGGCATTATTTCCGCTATTGGCTACATTGGTTTTACCAGTTCGCAATTACTCGCCGGGGCCAAGCTGGCGTCAGCTACTTTTGAAGAAATTAACCTTGAAACCGCACTTATTTTCATGGGTGTAATCGCAGTAATTTATACCGGTATTGGTGGGCTTAAAGCTGTAATTTATACCGATACTGTCCAGTGGATTATTCTGATGTCAGGGCTGATTTTTATTGGAATCCCGATTTCTTATTTTGCCATTGGAGGTATAAACGCCATTGAAACCACATTAGGCCCGGAGTTTCTTTCCATGAAGAATGTTACCTGGCAACAATTATTAAACTGGGCAGTTACCATTATCCCAATTTGGTTTGTAGGCATGACCCTTTATCAGAGGATTTACGCCTCAAAAAGCGAAAAACAGGCAAAAAAAGCATGGTTTATTGCGGGTTTGTTTGAATGGCCCTTAATGGCATTTATGGGTGTCACACTTGGCTTGTTTTCAAGGGTGGCGTTTGAAAATGGTATGTTTACCGAACTGGGATATGCCGTTGGCTCGGCTATGGATGCCGAAATGGGATTGCCCATTTTATTAAATACCGTTTTACCGGTGGGACTTATGGGATTAATGTTGTCTGCCTATTTTTCGGCCATTCTTTCCACGGCTGATAGTTGCCTGATGGCAGCCTCTGGAAATGTACAAACCGACATTCTAAGTAAAATATTCAAATTTAAAAAGGAAACTAAATCACAATTAAAAGTATCACAAATTGTTACTTTAGCCATCGGTGCCGTATCTTTGTTGCTGGCATCGTACATGACCAATGTACTTGAGCTAATGCTATATTCTTATGCCTTTATGGTTTCAGGCCTGTTTGTACCTGTACTGGCAGCCTTGTATGGTAAAAAACCAAATGCACTTGCCGCCATGCTGGCCATGATTATTGGCGGAACAACTACTGTTGTACTGGTGGTGGCCGAATTTAAGCTACCACTGGGGCTCGATGCCAATATTTTTGGAATCAGTGCATCTGCAATGGTATATATTGTTGTAAATCTTATAACTAGAAAATTGAATGGTAATAAATGAAATAATTAATTTAAGACATGAGCTTCATAAGCATCCTGAAATATCTAACAACGAGTTTAATACTGCTGAACGAATAAGTAATTTTATCAGCAAATTCAGGCCAGACGAAGTGTTACCACTTGGTAAAACAGGGAAAGCTTTTGTTTTTAACAGCAATAAACCTGGCAAAACCAGCATGTTCAGGGCTGAACTTGATGCGCTTCCTATTGCTGAAAATTCATTGGCAGCACATGCATCCTTAAATAAAAATATTGCCCATGTATGCGGGCACGATGGACATATGGCCATCCTTGCCGGCCTGGCTCATAAAATAGCACAAACCCGTCCTGAAAAAGGGCGGATTGTGTTACTGTTTCAACCAGCGGAGGAAGTAGAACAAGGTGCCAGGGATGTGGTAGAAGATCCTGTATTTAAGCAGATCGAACCCGATTATATTTTTGGTTTGCACAATATTCCGGGTGTTGAAAGCAACAAAATATTGCTGAAACATGGAACTTTTGCCGCAGCCTCAAAGGGGATGACGGTGAAGCTTTTTGGCAAAACATCACATGCGGCTGAACCTGAAAACGGAATCAGCCCGGCCAATGCCATTTCGCAGATTATTAAGCAATTGCATGATTTAATTGCTATAAAATCTTTATTCAGTGACTTAACTTTGCTTACCATAATACACATTAGAATGGGTGAAGTTTCATTTGGCACTACCCCCGGATATGCCGAAATAATGGTTACGCTGCGTGCTTTTGAAAACAATGATATGAATTTATTGACCCAAAAAACTGAAAAAATAATTAAGGAAATAGCATTACTGGAGGATCTTAAGTGCGAAATATCTTACAACGAAGTTTTTCCTGCTGTAGAAAACCATCCTGATTGTATTGATATGGTAGCGCAATCGGCAAAAACCAATAAGTTGGAAACAGAATATTTGCATAACCCTTATAAATGGTCCGAAGACTTCTCTTATTATACCCAAAAATACAAGGGTTGTTTTTTTGGATTAGGTGCGGGACTCAATCAGCCCCAGCTCCATAACCCTGAATTTGATTTTCCCGACGAAATTATTGAAACCGGGATAAATGTTTTTTATAACGTCTATAAAGCAATTAACCTGATAAAAGATGATTGAGAGTTCAAGAATAACATTAAGAGAAAAATCTGTTTACAACAACATTAATTTCTTAAGGAAAAAATTGGGCAAAAAAGTAAAAATTTCTTCTGTTGTAAAAGCAAATGCCTACGGGCATGGAATAGAACAAATTGTCCCATTATTTGAAAAAGCAGGCATTGATCACTTTTCGGTTTTTGACTACAATGAAGCCACCCGGGTTGCAAACAGCCTGGCAGCCCCTCAATCCATAATGATAATGGGTTGGATATCAGACAACAATGTTAAAAACGCCATTTTGAAAGGCTTTGATTTTTTTGTTTTTAATAATGAGCGCTTACTCGTGGCACTTGAGCATGCCAAAGCACTTAATAAAAAAGCCCGAATACACCTGGAGGCCGAAACCGGGATGAACCGCTCAGGCTTAAACAATCAGGAACTTATTAAAGCCATTACTCTTATTAATGATAATAAAGAATACTTTGATGTACAGGGCTTTTGCACCCATCTGGCCGGTGCCGAAAGTATTTCAAATCATTTTAGGATTCAAAAACAAATAAAAAAATACCACAAAATGTTGACTTTGGCTGAAAAAAGTGGTATTATTCCACAATTCAGGCACATGGCCAACTCTGCAGCAGCTTTTGTTTATCCAAAAACCAGGATGGATTTGGTCCGGATTGGTATTATGCAATATGGTTTTTGGTCGAGTGCCGAAACTTTTATTCATTACCTGGGGAATAAAGCTAAAAGGATCGATCCGCTTGAGCGAATCCTGGGCTGGGACAGCAAGATTATGTCTATTAAAGAAATAAAAACAGGAGAATACATAGGTTATGGTATTACTTTTCTTGCACAATCGGATATTAAAACGGCGTTAATCCCTGTGGGCTATTCCTGCGGATACAGCCGTTCTTTAAGTAACCGGGGCCGGGTGCTTATCCGTGGGCAGCGTTGCAGCGTGATTGGGGTAGTTAATATGAACATGATTATTGCAGACATAACCAATATTCCCGATGCAGAAGTAGGTGATGAAGTGGTAATTATTGGTCGGCAGGGAGATCTGGAAATTAAAGTAAGCGCTTTTAGCGACATAAGTAATGAGTTGAATTACGAGGTGCTGGCGCATTTATCAGGAAAAATTAAACGAACCATCATAAATTAAAACAAAATGGCATACATTACATTAAATGTAAATAAATTAAAAGATAACTTTAATTTCCTCAACAAAATCTTCAAAAAAAACGACATACAATGGTCAATAGTATCTAAACTTTTGTGCGGAAACAAGGATTATCTGAAGGAAGTGCTCAATCTGGGTATCAAACAAATTTGTGATTCACGGGTTTCAAACCTTAAAATAATTAAGGAGATAAAACCTGATATTGAAACCATTTATATTAAACCTCCTGCAAAACTTTCCATCAGTGATGTGGTTAAATATGCCGATATCAGTATGAATACCGAAATTGAAACCATCCAGATGTTATCGGAAGAAGCCCAAAAACAACAAATCAAACATAAAATAATTATTATGATTGAATTGGGCGAATTAAGGGAGGGCGTAATGGGAGAAGATTTTATCGATTTCTACGAAAAAGTTTTTAAAATGCAAAACATTGAGGTTGTTGGCCTTGGTGCTAATTTATCGTGCCTTTACGGGGTACTGCCCAACCAGGATAAGTTGATACAACTGAGTCTGTATGAACAATTGATTGAAGCTAAATTTAACAAACACATCCCTTATGTTTCTGGTGGTTCATCGGTAACCATTCCACTAATCTTTCAAAGTTTATTACCAAAAGGAATTAACCATTTCAGGGTGGGCGAAACCTTATTTTTAGGTACCGATGTATATAACAACACCACTCTTGAAAGGATGCACGCAGATGTATTCAGGCTTTACTCCGAAATTATTGAACTTATTGAAAAGCCCGTAGTGCCCATGGGCGAAATGGGTACCAATGTAGAAGGTCATAGCTATGATTTTGATGAGAAAATGATTGGAAAAACAACCCACAGGGCCATTATTGATATTGGTTTGCTGGATGTGGAAGAAAAACATATTGAGCCCGTTGATGAAGAGTTAAGCTTTGTAGGAGCCAGCTCAGATATGTTGGTAATTGATCTTGGCGAAAACAAAAACAACTACAAAGTAGGTGATATACTGGAATTTACCATGGATTATATGGGTGCTTTAAGGATTATCAACTCAAGATATATTGAAAAAAGGATTGAATAGGCTATTTTTCTCATGGAGGCTGAGCGTAGCCGAAGCTATCTGTGGTCACTGAGGCCCTCGAAGTGACACTGTGGCTCTCGAAGTGACACTGTGGCTTCGAGAGCCTCAGCTACCAAGTCCCGTAACGGAGGCTGAGCGTAGCCGAAGCCGTGACTTCGGCTACGCTCAGTTACCTATATCCGAGCTTAGGCTTAACCACACTCTCATTTAATCAACAATAACCCCGCGCATTGTGCGGGGTTATTACGGTGAGGGCTTCGCCGTTCAAAGTTAAATCTCCCGATACTCGGGACAGGCTCTTCGGGATTTTAAGCAATAAAAACCACGAAGTGGTTGAACTTTTCAATAACCCCGGGTAAATGATGAGCAGATGCGAATCATCAACCCGGGGTAAAGAAATAAATCTTAATCTGAACTCTGAAGGAGTTCAACTTATAAATGCAATTGCCCTGTTTTCGACTCCCTTTAGTCGGGGTTTTTAGAAAAAATCGGCAATGCTGCTTAAATCGAACTCAAGTTAATAGGTAAAATCAGCAGCCGGCTATAGATTATACCCGAAATTTAATTAGGCACAGTACACAATGAATCGCATTAAGGGTCAACCGAGCAAGCTGATGATTTAAAAAACTTTGATTATGAAATATTTAGGGAATTATTTCAAATTCCAATTTTGCCTGAATATTATCCGAAGCTTTACCCACAAGTATTTCAAATTTTCCGGGTTCTATTTTCCAAGTGTTTGAATTTATATCCCAAAAAGCAAAATCTCTGTCTGCAAGTGTAAAGTAGACTGTTTGTTTTTCTCCCGCAGCCAGTTTTATTTTTTTGAAATCTTTTAGCTCTTTCAATGGCCTTACAACTGACGATTCAATGTCTCTGACATATACCTGGACAATTTCCATTCCTTCCACAGTACCTGTGTTTTGAATATCAATTTTTAAATTCAGCGGCTGATTTGTCTGAATTGATTTTGCTGAAATTTGCAGATTTGTGTATTCAAAATTTGTATAGGATAAGCCATGGCCAAAGGCATAAAGTGGTTCTATTTTTTTGCTTTCGTACCATCTGTAACCCACCATAACACCTTCATCGTATACAATATCATTAACAGGGTGGGCAATTTCCATATCCGGTTCCCATCCAACATATAATTCTTCTCCCTCTGGTATGTAAGGATAACCAGGTGAATCACTAAACGATTTCTCAATGGTAATGGGTAATTTTCCTGATGGGTTGGTAATTCCGGCAATAATTTCTGCTAAGGCTTTAAAACCAACCTGCCCCGGATACCAACTATAAATCAACCCTGCCGCTTTATCATTCCAGGCAGTCATGTTCATTCCACTACCTGAACTTACTACCACAATAGTATTTTTATTAGTTGAAGTGATTCTTTCAACGGCCTGATTTACAGAATCGGGGAAGTCAAAAGATTTGTCGTTCCCTTCAGAATCAAAAGTTCCAATACTTAGTATTACATGGCTTGCCTTTTTAATCTGCTCATCTGATGGTTTTTCTACATAAGTAATATTATCTCCATATACATTTTTTAAAGCGGCAAGCATAGTAACATCGTCATATCCAATTACTTCGGCTGAACCACCCCCGCGTGGGATTTCGTTTACATATCTTCCTGTAAGTAAGATTTTGGCTGCTTTCACAGGATCAATTGGCAATAAACCATTATTTTTTAAAAGTACCATACTTTCGCGGGCAGTGTTAAGTGCTACCCCTATATGCTGATCAAATTTTTCAAAATAACTTGAATCTTTAACCGGCCTTTCCAATAATCCCATTGAAATTTCAGTGGTAAGTATATTTAACACCATTCTATCAATGTCCTGTTCAGTGACCTTACCTTCTTCAATTAAAGGTTTTGCCATGTTCCGTAAATAGAATTCTTCTTTTCTTGTGTTTTCAGGCATCCAATCCTGTGGTTCGCCTGGCATGTCTAAATCCAGGCCTGATTTAATCACTTTTTCAGCATCCCAGACCGACCACCAGTCGCTCATTACCAACCACTTAAAACCAAGATCGTTGCGTAAAAGCCCGGTTATCACTTCTTTACTCTGACCAGCATATTCTCCATTTACCATATTGTAAGAGGTCATTACTGCCATAGCACCTGCATTTATACCAGCTTCAAATGCAGGCAAGTAAATTTCATGCAAAGTTCTTTTATCAACTACTGAGTTAGAGGTTCTCCTTCTGTAATCTGTATTATTAGTGATAAAGTGTTTTAACGTTGAAATAGTACCGGTGCTTTGCATGCCTACCACATAGTTTTCAATCATCCGTGCGGCCAAATATGGGTCTTCGCCAAAATACTCAAAATTTCGTCCGTTTTGAGAAATTCTGTAAATGTTCATCCCAGGACCTAATAAAACTGCAATTTCTCCGGCACGGCATTCCTCTCCAATAGATTTTGCGTATTCTTTTGCCAAACCCGGGTTCCAGGTACTACTTAATGCTAAAGGACAAGGAAAAGCAACTGATTTTTCAAGTTGATCATCCAAATTTGCTCTGATGTGCACCCCCTGAGTTGCATCGGAAAAATACAGTGAGGGGATGTTGAATTTCTCAAACCCCTTGGTAAAGAACATATTGTATCCACCAATCATCGAAATTTTCTCTTCCAGATTCATTTGTGCAATAATTCCTTCGGCAGTTTTCCGCGCATCTTCATATGCAATGGGAGGCTTGAAAGCTTCAAATTTTTCTTCAGATTTGAATTCGCCACTTTCAATATCTTTACACGAATTAACAGTCATAAATATTAATAATAAAATGATTAGATTTTTCATACGTTTATTTAAATTGTTACTATTTTTGGATTCTTAATTTGAATTTTCAAAGTACTTTCTGTAGGCATCTGAACAAAAATATAAGTTTTTTTGAATTTCTTATCAATATAATAGCCCGAGTTTAACTTTCGGAGCTCCGATAAGGTTTTGCAAACTTTAAGTTCATTTTGATTAATGGATATCGATTCCACTTGATTAACTAAGTTCAATTCAATTTTCCATAATCTGTTAATAATTTTACCAACATAATCTCCTTCCATAGCATTGATGGTAATCTTGACATCTTCTCCATCAAACTCATTGCTTATCAATGTTCTGGAATACATCTCTTTAATATAATCATTTGTTTTACC
>JARGGF010000141.1 GCA_029210905.1 Bacteroidales bacterium
CAGGACTTCCTTTAATGATTTTAAAGTTGAACCTAGTGAGGGAGTATGGAAAAAAATCAATGGGAAATTAAACCTAAAGCAATTTCTTTCACCTGATTTTAAGCATTTTAATGCTTATTACCTGATAGCGATTATTGGAATTGTTGCTGTCATGGGTGTGTTGTTCTCAAATAATACAGTTGAAAACAATCAGGTGAGTGATGCTGTTGTCCAAAAGTCAAATAATGAATTGAATGATAATTCTACCATAAATAATTTAACAATAACTCAACATTCAAAGGACAGTAACAGTGCAATAAAACTTAATGAAAATAAGCATGCTGAGAAAAAAACGGCTGTTAAAATAGAAAGCAGCAGGGTTTCTGAAGTAATTCCAATCACGCAAAATCAAAAACTCGAATCAGTTATTAATTTATCAAAAGATTCCTTAACCAGGTTAAACCAAATTAAAGTATTGCCCCCAAAACCATTATTTAAATTATTAAACAAAGAAGGTTGTGCTCCATTTGAAATAAAATTACAAAATTTCAGTAAGTTGGCTCAAAATTTTGAGTGGTCTTTTGGCGATGGAAATACCTCGAAGGAAATTAGCCCAGGCCATATTTATCTTTATCCCGGAGTATACACTATTACACTTAAGGCAACAGGTAATGGTGGCGTTGCTTATTCTGTCATTGATTCTATCATCGTACACGAAAATATATCAACTAAATTATCTAAATCTTTTGATAATAAATTGTTTGAAGATGAGCTGTTCAGCATTGATTCAAAATCAGATCAACCAGCTGAATATCAATGGGATTTTGGAGATGGTTATTATTCTGATGAAAAACGGGTGACACATGCATATAAAGACAAAGGAAACTATACAATCACTCTGAAAACATGGACAGCAAATAATTGTTATGATTCAATAAAAGTAGCGGATGTTGAGGTTTTAGCATCTAAAAATAAAATTAGTTTTCCAAATGCTTTTATACCGAATATGGGAGGCCCTTCTTCAGGTAAATATTTTAACCGGGAAATCTACAACGATATTTTTCACCCAAAAGTTAAAGGGGAAGTTGCCGAATATTCTTTAAAAATATATTCAAGAACAGGAGCCCTTATTTTTGAATCGAATGATATTAATATTGGTTGGGATGGATACTATCAAAACCGATTAATGCCCGAAGGTGTATATCCATTTATTGCATCAGGTAAGTTTGAAGATGGTCAAAATTATACCAACAGGGGAAACATTACTATAATTCACAGAAAGTAGTCCAATCATTAATAATAAACTTTTGAATGCTCATCTTTTTGATTTAAAAAAATCAATCAAAAGATTTGAGCATTCATTTTCTAATATGCCTGGAACAATAATCGTTTTTGGGTGAAGGATTGAATCAGAAATACTTTTGTAGCCTCTTTTTAAATCGGTAGCGCCATAAACAATTCGTCCAATTTGAGCCCAATAGGATGCACCTGCACACATCACACAAGGTTCTACGGTTACATATAAAGTGCATTCATTCAGATATTTACCTCCAATAAAATCAGTTGCAGCAGTAAATGCCTGCATTTCGGCATGGGCCGTAGGATCGCTCAAAGTCTCTGTTAAATTATGGCCACGCGCAATAATCCTGTTGTTTGAAACAATTACTGCACCAATGGGAACCTCATTGGCATCCAAGGCTTTTCTTGCTTCCTTGAGTGCTTCCTTCATGAAAAATTCATCCGATAGAAAATCTGTCATAGTCTTTTAAATTTGCCAACAAAACTAAAACAATAAACAAAATAAAAGTATCTCTTCTGTTTCCCTACATAACCTAAATAATTCATAAACTTGTTCATATCCGTGATTATCAATGTAATATAAAAAGTTTTGTTTGAAAACAAAACTTTTACAAAATCCGTGAAACTTAGCGAAGCGATCTCAACGAAGTTAATCAGTTAAATCTGCATCATCTCCCGATGAATCGGGGCAGTGTTCCAATTTGAAACATCGTAGATGTTCATGAACGGCGCAAGCCCTCAACGAAGTTAATAATGTAGGATAAAAAGAGAGTATGTAAAATCTCTCTTAAATATTTTATAGTCAACAAAATAAGCAGATTATAAAAAACAGTTAATTTTTTATATTTTCGCAGCCGAATTGTTAGCGAAATAAAATACAGGCACATAGTTGTAAAAGCATTTATAATATAAAAATATGTACAGAACACATAATTGCGGCGCATTAAAAATTAACAATCAAGGTGAAAAGGTGACCCTGAGCGGATGGGTTCAAAAATCAAGAAATTTAGGTGGAATGACCTTTATTGATTTAAGAGACCGTTACGGAATTACCCAACTGGTTTTTGATATGGATCGCAACAAAGAGCTTAGTGAAAAAGCCCGGAAATTAGGTAGAGAGTTTGTTATCCGGATTGAGGGTGAAGTGATTGAGAGAAGTAGCAAGAATAAAGAACTTGTAACCGGAGAAATTGAAATTCTGGTGAATAAACTGGAAGTGTTAAGTAAATCAGAAACTCCCCCATTCACTATTGAAGAAAAATCAGACGGTGGTGAAGAGTTAAGAATGAAATATCGATATTTGGATATTAGAAGAAACCCGGTTCGTAAAGCACTCGAACTCAGACATAAATTCACTCAGGAAGTTCGTAATTATCTTGATAATCAACAGTTTACAGAAGTTGAAACACCAGTACTTATAAATTCATCCCCCGAAGGTGCCCGTGATTTTGTAGTTCCATCACGACTAAATCAGGGACAGTTTTATGCCTTACCACAGTCGCCACAACTGTTTAAACAATTATTAATGGTTGCTGGTATGGATCGGTATTTTCAAATTGTAAAATGCTTTAGGGATGAAGATTTCAGGGCCGATCGCCAACCAGAATTTACCCAGATAGATTGTGAGATGTCGTTTGTAGAGCAAAATGATATTCTTGAGCTTTTTGAAGGACTTGCAAAACAAATGTTTAAACGATTTAAAAATATAGAATTTACTGAAGCCTTTCCCAGAATTACCTACGAAGAGGCGATGAATTTATACGGTTCGGATAAACCAGATATTCGATTTGGCATGAAAATTCAATGCCTGAATGATATTGTCAAAGGCAAAGGTTTTAAAGTGTTTGATGATGCAGAATTTATTGGAGGTATTTGTGCTGAAAATGCTGGCGAATATTCACGAAAACAGTTGGATGCCCTTACTGATTTTGTTAAAAAGCCTCAAATTGGGGCAAAAGGTTTGGTGTATGTAAAATACAACTCCGATGGCAGCCTAAAATCATCGGTAGACAAATTTTATCCAGAGTCAGAGCTTAAACTTTGGGCCGAAGCGCTTAATGCAAAACCAGGCGATTTATTATTATTAATTTCAGGTGATAAAAATCACAGTCTGAATGTGCTGAATGAACTCCGTTTGGAGATGGGGAATCAGCTTGGATTGCGTGATGCCAATAAATTTGCGCCGCTTTGGGTGGTTGATTTTCCGCTTTTGGATTGGGACGATGAAAACAAACGCTTCCATGCCATGCATCATCCGTTTACATCGCCAAAACAAGAGGATTTGCATTTACTGGATAGCAATCCGGCCAAAGTACGTGCTAATGCCTACGATTTTGTGATAAACGGTGTTGAAGTAGGTGGTGGTTCAGTAAGAATTCATCAGGAAGAAGTACAACAAAAAATGTTTAAATTATTGGGATTCAGCACAGAACAAGCCTATGCCCAATTTGGTTATTTACTTAATGCATTTAAATATGGTGCCCCACCTCATGGAGGGGTTGCTTTTGGCTTAGACAGATGGGTGGCCATGTTCCATGGTTCTGAATCAATTCGCGATGTGATTGCATTTCCTAAAAATAATGCTGGCAGGGATGTAATGATTGATGCCCCATCAATAATCGACGATTCACAATTAAAAGATTTAGGGCTATCAATAAAAAAAACAATAAAATAGCATGTTTTAATTTTTGGTTTAAATTATTGAATAACAGATGGATACTGACCAAGACAACATAAAAACAATTTACGAAGCAGTAAATAAAATCCTTGAATTTACCAGGGAAATGAAAAATGAGCACGACCTCACTTCTCACATCATGGCATGGGATGCTGTTAAAATGAACCTGGTTGTGATTTACGAAACTGATCTGAAAATTAGCAGCGAAATTAAAGAAAAGTATAATTCTGTAGAATGGAATCAGATAAAAGAATACAAACCAATCCTTGAAAGTCAGTACCTGGGCTTTGACAGTGCGGAAATTTGGAAGGTTATTCAACATAAGTTGCCTGAATTTAAAAAACAAATGAAAGGCATTCTTTAGTAACAGTTTGTTAAAAAACCAAATTACATCGTTTTTAATATGCTAGAAGTTCAGCTTTAAAAAGATTGTTGGGGTAAAAGGAACAGCTTCAAAATAGGTGCTTACCGAACTAATTTGTGAAAGAGGAATTCTTTCAAAGTTGGTATATTTTCTATTTTCAGTATTTAAAACATTGAGGATGGAGATCCCACATTCACCAATATTTTTATTTTTAAGAAATTTGTAAGTGGCAGCAATATCCAATCTGTTGTAAGGAATTCTTTTAGATGAACTTACTTGTCGATATGGATATTCAAGAAAACCAGAACCATAAACATAATTAGCAGACAAAAATATGGGGCTTAAATTAATAATTGTTGCAACTTTAAGCTCATGTCGCTGATCCTGAGGGGCATATAAATAATCCTCGTTTCTAAAATAAGAAAAGTGTTCTTCTGATTTGCTTAAAGTATAAGAAAGCCAAAATGTGTGACCTCCAAAATTGTACTTTGTATAAAAATCAAAACCGTAGCTTCTTCCATCTCCTTGTGCAATACCTTGATAACCCAAAGTTAAAATCCGGATATATCTGGTAAGCCCTTGTGTAGATTTATAAAAACCATCAACATTTATTGAAAAATTGTTTTTATGGTACGAAAATCCTCCTACAAAATGGTTAGCTTTTAAAACCGGAACATCAACATCATCAGCTATTGCCCATACATATCTGTAATTTCCATATTCATCAATAATTGAGCTCTTTACCAAAAATTGGTTGTACAAACCCCAGGCAATGTTAAAGTTAAATTGTTCACTTAGGCTTTGATTGTATGAAATTCTTGGTTCAATGTACAATTTATCGATATAAGGTAAATAACTGGCTCTAAACCCTAAGTCCAGGTTCTTGTTATGGAGATTTATAACGTCCTTAATACCGACAGTATAATAACTGTGATTGTTTTCGAGACCAGAAACATATACTCCTGCACTATCATCGTTAATAATTGACTTATTATTAATAGCTTGCAGGGTTGTTTCAAAGGTGTGCCACTTTTTTGTTTGATAGCTGGTCTGAAATTTTGCCTTTGTCTCCCAGATCTCATTATTAGTATCAAATTCTTTTTGTTTTACAAGCTGGCTTGTTATTGTACTATAAATATCATATTTATCAGATACATTTGTTGCTAATCCTGAATGCGATACTGTTAAGCTGGTATTTAATTTGCTGTTTATTTTTCTTTCGATAAACACTGAAGCACCAAGTTGATGATTTTTCTCACTTGTTGACTTCGAAACATTTCGAAAATCAATAGTTTTATTAAAGGAGTAATCAAAATCATCTTTCCCGTTCAATATGCTTATATAGAACATATTAGAACTATTTTTAATCGTATACTTTATATTAAAATCCCGAAAATTATAATCCGGGTAAATATAAATATCAGCAAGATTGATATTCCGGATAGAGTCCTGGTTGGGAAACAGATTGTACCCATCCTTATAAAGATTGTAGTACGTTTGACGATAAGCAATTTGCAGGGAAGATTTTTGGAGGATTGGGATTTCGACCAGACTATTCAGCGTGAAATTGTTAATGCCCAAACTAAAATGTGGTTTTTGTGTATTTCCATCCTTTCCTGATATATCTACAATTCCTCCTACACAATCGCCATAGGATGCATCATATCCAGCTTTCCTTAGTTGTATATTTTTGGTTATTAATGGATTAATTGCACTAATATTGTCATTAAAGTTTTTTAAACCAAATACGGTAAAACCATCAAATATCACCCGGCTCTGGCCGGCATATGATCCCCAGATAATTAAATCAGATGATTGTTCTCCAGAGGCTAATATTCCCGGCTGAAGACGAAGCAGGTTATACACAGAATTATCGCTACTTCCGGGCAAATATTTAGTAACCTTATGATTAAGTTTAATTGTAGCTGCTTCATTCCCTGTATTAGAGAAATTCTCAATCAGGTTATCACTCACGATTATTTCATTTAACACCTGATCTGATGGTGTTAAATAAATATTCACATTTTTATTAGCTGCATAAAGAAGTGTGTCGGTAATAAGGTAACCCAGGTGTGAAATTTTAATCCTAAAAACACTATCGAGTGTTGAGCTATAGAGGAAATTTCCATTTTGATCACTGATTATACCTGTGGAATTAATAATAATGTTTGAAAATGGCAAAAGTTCATTTGTTTTGGATTCCATTATCCTTCCTGCAATTCGATAAACTTTTGGTTTTGACGGTGCTGCCTTTATTTCAACCTTTTTTGGATAAATAACATAAACACCTGAAACTATTTCATATTCAAAGGGAAGTGATTTAAGAAGAAAAGTTAATGTTTCATCTATGTTTTTAAAGGTTTTTGAAACATTAACATCAATTTTTGATAATTCATCATCATTAAATGAAAAACCTATATCATATTTATCTCTTAGTTCAATTAATACCTTACTAAGACTCTTATTTGATGCAGTAACTTTTATTTCTTGCGAATAAATATTCAATTGAAAAAAAAAGACAAGCACTAAGTATAAAAAGTGTTTCAAATTCAACTTATTTCACGTTTTTATGATTTGCTGTTTTTTAGACTTCTGATTTTAGCCAAAGTTTAATTTGCATAGATTGCCCGGTTATCATTTTCATTGATCATCTTCTTTAGGCAATTAATTTGTCTTTGACTATTTCAGGTTCTTGAATACCTTCTTTATTGCATATTACAGATAGATGAATATCAGGCTTTTGCGGAAATACTGATAAGTTTACGGTAGTTAAAATATTTTTTGTAAAGCCTTTGTTTCCCATGTTCACTTCATAAAGTTTCAGGTACTTAGTGAATGTTACATGGGCATTTGAAACTGCTATCAACAAGCCCCTGTAACCATCCAGAAAGGCAAGTTTGATAACAAAAGTATTGACAAAATCAAAGATTGACTTCGCAAAAGCAATAAATGGAGAGGATTTTCTTTTACTTTTGTACTCCAGGGCAAATAAAGTAGAATAAAAATCCCTTTTTATTGTAAATTCCGATATGGAATGATAGCTATAATGGAAAAGTTTACCCGATAATTTTTTGACCTTCAAATCTTTAACTTCCAGCGATTCGTGAACAAGTTTTTTATTAAATGCTGTGTAATTGCGGTTATACAGTCGGGTAACACTTTCATTACCCCAGCCGGAAAATTTAATGCGCCTATTTTGGTAATAATTCTGCCTCTGCCATTTATAAACACAATTATTCCTTAAGCTCTCATTTTTAATTGATTCAAGCAACTCACTACTTAACACCTCATCTGCATCAATTGAAAGTATCCAGTCATTTTTTGCAAGTTTTGCTGCCATATTTTTTGCAGCCCCAAAACCTGCAAAATTTGTTGTAAATATTTTTACATTTTTAAAGCCTCTACTAATTTGAATGGTCTGGTCAGTAGAACCAGTATCAAGAATAATTACTTCTGCAAAATCCCTCAAGCTTTTTAGTGTATAACTTATGGTAGCACTTGCATTTTTAGTAATTAAAACGGGAGATATTTTCATAAATAACAAATTTGTTTATTAAAGTTAGTATAATAAACTCATAAAATCAAACTAATTATCCAAACCATATAGTATTAAGCATTATTTTTTAATTGCAAATATTGACCATTTATTATAAGAATAATGCAGATTTGACGATAATTCTGGTATAACTTCTAATTTATATACTAATCTTAACGAATCAGTAAGATAGTTATTATTATTTACTTCATTTTTTGTAATGTCGTCTGACTTATCATGCTCATTTTCAATGCAATAATTTACAAATAATAGAAAAATAAATATGAAAAATACCAATACGTATAATCTGCTTTCCATAACAATATTATAGTTTAACTCTGTAAGATTTTCTGAATACTTTTTTTAAAGACTTCTATCTATCATAACAGGTATTACAGATTTACACGACTCGTAAATTGATTTCTTCTCAAAATACTGTTTTCGACTATTCTATATATGATGAATGTGGAACTTTGATATAATTAGTAAATCTGAAATATAACCTATCTTGCATTTATTCAAACAATATCTGGATCAATAAATCTCAAAAATCAGACCATACTCAAAAAG
>JARGGF010000142.1 GCA_029210905.1 Bacteroidales bacterium
CATGTTTTTATCTGATGAACAGGATCTTTCTGCTTATGTGCAACATAGTTATGCCCCCAGAGAATTGACAGCCGAATTAACAAGTACTTACCATAATAATCTGGATATTACAGATCCAACCGAAGTAGCTGATTTTTTGACTTCACATCCAGCGAATGATACCTACTATAGTTTATTGAACAATGAAATTATTTTAACTGATGCCGGTATAAACCAGGCACTTGCCTATGATAATGAGGTTTATAATAATGCTAATTTTTCAGATAAAACAGAAGCCTATTATCTTGATGTGAAGTTAAAAGTTTATGATTTTTTAATAGGTGCAACATTGTGGAACAAAGCAGAAGGCCCAGGTGCGCAATACAATGATCAAATGTTTATGGGTTTTGACCAGGGACAGTCCTGGAGACCGGCACATAAATATTTTTTTGTAAAATATGATAAAAATATCAATAGCAAATTAAATTTCAGTAATTTCTTGCGTTACAAAGTCCATGATTTTGATAAAGACAACAGCATTGTAAGGTACAGAAGAAATTATACAACCCCAAACAGATATACCCTTCAACATTTATTGGCAGGTTTTGTTCCAACTTACGATAGTTTGTATTTATTCCAGAAGTCAAATCAACTGAGAGAAGAATTAAAATTACTTTACCAACCGATAGACAGAATTGATGTAGTAGCTGGTATTGAATTCAGGTTCAGTAGCATACAAGGTGATTATACAGGCTCATCGAAAAATAATGCTGAACAAAATGGTGCTCCGTTAACTAATATTGATGGGGGGAATCAGTTTTTTTCTCAGGATTTTGGAGCATATGCCCAAACAGGGATATCATTAATTGAAAATTTAAAAATGACCTTAGGGCTAAGGTACGATTATAACAAAGTTAGAGAAGATGAAGGTTATGGTCACGTATTTAATCCAAGGTTAACCCTTGTTTATTCCCCCAAAGGATTTATATTTAAAGCAATATATGCCGAAGCTTTTAAAGATGCAACCAATAGGGAAAAATATTCCACAGCGGCAGGGAAAAGAGAGTTGACGAATCCAACTCTTCAGCCCGAGAAAGTGAAGAATTATGAGTTTTCAGTAGGAAAAGACTTTAATGAATCACTAATGATAACTGCTGCAGCTTATTATTCAGAGTATAGCAATATTATACAGGAAGTGGCCGTTCAAAGAGACGATGGCACTTTTACCAACCAAAACCAGGCCAAAGGGAAAGCCAAAATTATTGGTGTTAATGCAATGGCCGATTACAAATGGGGAAACCTAACTTGTTATGCCAATTATACTTACACCCTACCTTTTGCTATTGACCCTACCGATAGCAATGGGAACCCGATGCTCGATGCTGATAGTATTCCATATAAAGAACTAAGAATAAGTGATATTGCTGATCATCAGATAAATATCGGAGCCAACTACCTGTTTAGAGATGTTTTAAATGCTAATTTAAGGGTGAATATTATGAGTGAGCGTAAGACTGGACTGGAAACAACCGTTCCTACCAATCCGGATAAGTTTGATCCTTATTTTATTTTAAACGGGGCACTCAACTATAGTCCAAAAAATTTAGGCCTCACAATTCAGTTAAGCATCTTTAATATTTTGAATACAGAATATTATTCACCTGGACTGGATCAGGCAACAGCCGAACTGGCATCTAGTTTAAAGCAAAATGGCAGAAATATGTATTTGAGTTTAATTTATGAATTTTAGTTTTTTGAAAGTGGTTTGGTATGGATAAAATTGTTGATTCATTAAAGAATAAAAGATTTGTATTTTGGGAAGAAATTGCACGTGACGGGGCGCAGGCAAAAACAATACTTTCTGGCAAGCAAAGAGTAGAGCTTGCAAAAATGCATGCCAATATGTTTGGAGAAAACGGCCCTGATCACCTGGTGTTTGCAGCAGGATTTATTTCTATTGGCGAAGATGAGGTTAGAGCTATTAAAACCTTAGCCGATGAGGTCGATAATTGTTATCTGGCAGTAAATTGCCGAAGTTCAAAAAACGAAATTTCAGACAGCATAAATGCATTAAAAAATGCAAAATATGGCAGGGTGGCTTTTGTAATGCCAATTTCAGAACGCATGTGTCAGCTAATGTTGCACAAGAGTCCCAGGGAGGTTTTAACCCAGGGAATTGATATGGCAAAATATGCTGTGGATCAGGCGAACGGAATCCCGGTGGATGTGCAGCTTGCGGCATCTTTTGATGCAGATCCGGAGTTTATTGCCGAGGTAGCCAGTAAACTAAAAGAACAGGGAATTGCCATTGCTCATTTAGGTGACACACGTGGAAGACTTTATCCTGCTGAAGTGAAAACTTATATGGAAAGCCTGTTAAAACATTCAGATGATGATCAATTATATGGAGTTCATTTCCACAATGATTTAGCTTTTGCTCTTGATAATAATCTGGAGTGCATAAAACAGAATGTAACGCTGGCGGCCTCATCATGGATGGGACTGGCAGAGCGCAATGGACTGGTTAATACCGAATTGTTAAGCTTTCATTTGACCTATCAGGCAGAAAAGATTATTGATAGGTTCGGGTTCGAGGGTAAAGATTTGTTTATAACACCACCTGATTTAAAAAAATTAAAGCCAATTGCCCAAAAAGTAAGCAAATTTACTGGTGTTGAATTAAAAGTTACTGATCCTATTGTTGGAACAGGTGTAAATTCAATTTCAACCGGCACTCCTTTTGTTGATACTAAAAGTTTTCAACCTTTTGACCCTGAAAAGGTTTTGGGAATTGACAGAACAATGCTGATTACTCAATTGGCTAGTGGAAGAGTAATAAGAGAGGTTGCAGATTTATTAGGCTATAGAGTAACTGACGATCAGGTAAATAAGATACTTGTAGCGGTCAAAAAAAATGCATATCGAAAGAATCGCTCTATAATTCCTGAGAAAAAGCTCTTTAAAATATTTAATAAGGTAGTTAACAGATAAATATAATGTGGAAAATTTCTGGCCCTGTATTGATTATAGCTTTGTTTTTTGCCCCTGTTGCAATACTTGGGCAAGAACCACTAGAAATGTGGGTTAAACTTTCTCCTGAAATAAGGTTTAATTTTGAGGGCTCTCCAATAGAAATTAGAATCAGGCCGGATGATCATATTTTTTTGCCAGAGAAATATGTGGCTACCGGTAATCAGGCCAGAGCTGATTTGATGGTCGGATTTAATTTTTGGAAGTTTAAGCTTTTTAGCTATTCCAAATACGATCAATCGGATGCCTTTTGGACAGGGGCACGATTTGATTTCAATTTTTCTGCATTTGAAAAAAAGTTATTGTTCAACATTCAGGAAAGATATTTTTGGGGGCTAAATGATTTTTCTGAAGATCATTATTATCTTGTACAATATATCAGGTATCGGTTCTCAAATTCTGGATTTGTTGGAGTTTTGAGTTATGGAAAATGGAACACTGACAGGGATTTTGATACAGGATACTGGTTTATCGGGCCTTCACTTGAATTGGTTGATAAAAGTGAGTTGAGCCTGCACCTGGCATTTACAAAAGATGTATTTCATGAACCTGTTTATATGACCTTTATTAGGATAGGATACAGGATTAATTTTAAGAATAACAGCAAAATAATATCAATTGAAGAGGACGAATCGTTCTAACATGATTATTTGGGCTAATGCCGTGTACATTAACTAATGGTTTAACCCATCAGTCAGAAGACTAATAATCCTTTTTATGAGAAAATTAACATACGTAATGTAAAGCTTGACTCTATAATAATTTGTTTTAAGCTAATATTTGATAATTGTAGTGAAAGTAAAACCTGATAAATACACGCAATAACAGTAGTAAAAGAAAAACATATTGAAAGGAAAAACGTTTATATATACGGCTTTAAACCTCGAAAAAGGAGAAGGTTCCCTGGTAGCACTCCCGGTTCTTTATTCTTTTTTTGCCGGGGCTTCATTGGCTTTTTTTGTTACTGGCAGTACAGCCCTTTTCTTAAATTTGTTCGACCGCGACATGCTATCGCTTGCTTTTATTGCAGCTGGGATTATCGTATGGATTGTTGGACAAATTTTTTCTTTAGTTCAGAAACGATTTGATTTCACAAAAAGTTTAACGGCCAGTGTTGCATTTTTATTGATTTCCATATTCATTTTTATTGCATTTTTTATCGTAGCAAAACCACTTGCCATCATTTTTATTATTTATGCATGGATTAGGGTTTTTGCATACATCCATGCAGTTACTTTTTGGGGTATGGCAGGAAGGATGTTCTCTCTGCGACAAGGGAAAAGGTTGTTTGGTTTAATTTCGGGTGGGGAAGTTGTGGCTAGTATTGTTGCTTTTTTTTCAGTTCCTTTTTTATTGAAAATAATCAGTACCGAAGATTTGCTGATTATTTCCGGAATTACTTTATTTACAGCTTTTCTGGTAATGTTATTCATTGTTAGAAAATTTAAGGATAAGCTTAGCGATAGTGCACCCGGGTTAGGGAAAAAAACAGAAAAAGTGACCCTTAAAAAAACCTCTTTTCTTCAGAACCGATACTATAAATTATTTTTTGTAATTGCCTTTATCCCAATATTTGCACAGTTTTTTGTCGACTTTATATTCCAAGCCCAGGCTAAATTAGAATATCCTGATAAAGAATCGCTTACCGCATTTGTTGGTGTGTTTTTTGGTATCAGCTCTATTGTTGAATTTTTTCTTAAAACATTTATCTCGGGCCGGTTACTTTCAAAATATGGGATGCGTTTTGGATTACTCGCATTTCCTCTGGTACTTGCCTTTAGCTTTGTATTGGCCACAGCTTTTGGATTGATATATGGAGCCGCCTCCTTGTTTTTCTCTTTTGTAACCCTGGGACGGCTATTTACCAGGGCTGTGAGAACATCATTTAACGATCCGGCCACTCAGATTTTATATCAACCCCTGCCTCCGGAAGAACGTATCGCTTTTCAAAATAAAGTAGAAAGTGGGCCAAAGGCATATGCAAGTATATTTGCAGGCGTTCTTTTGTTTTTATTTGCAAAAATACCTGGCTTTAGTTTGGTTTATTTTTCAGCGTTTTTATTGATTATTATAGCCTTGTGGATAAAGAGTGGTACTGCCATCTACAAAGAATATCGTAGTTTTTTGCAGGTAATTTTATCAGGCCAAAAAGCTGGAAATTCGGATAAGGAACAAAGCCCAATTTCAAAGCTTTTGAATGAATGGGCCCAGAAAATCAAAGGAAAAGCATTACACCAAATATTAAGATTTTTCAGATTGGTGATACCATTTGATACCGACAAACTGGTTTATGGAAATGAGCAGTTGAGTATTGATTTAAATGCCAGGAGAGAATTAAAATTTGGAGAACTTATAGAGCTTTCTAAATCAGACAATGCAATTGACAGGAAAATTGCCGCCAGGAATATGGTGGGTAACTCAATTTATAAGGTAGAAAAACCATTGATTCGTTTGTTACACGATGAAGATTTTGGAGTAAAATGCGAAGCCATTATTACTTCTGGTAAGATGAAAGAATCGGAACTTTTTTATCATCTTGTTAGCTTATTTCAAAATCCTTTCTTTAAAGATACTGTTTCTGCTGCCATGGTCAATATTGGTGAAGCAATTGTACCGGATTTGGACCATAATTTTCAGAAAACAGAATATGACCTTTCTATTCAGTTAAAAACGATTGAATTGGTTGAGAAAACAGGGGGTGAAAAATCAATAGAATTTTTAAAACGAAACATCAATCATCACAATAAAATAGTAAGTGACAGAATAGTGCAAGCTTTAGGTAATTTGCAATATAAGGCCAACCGCAGCGAGCGTTCAATTGTTTGGCAAAAATTGGAAAATGAAATAAAAAACTACGTTTTTATTGCCTCATCTCTTTTAAATATTAAGGCTACCGAAGCTTCCTTGTTGCTAATAAATGCACTTGAATATGAGCAGCAGGAGAAAAAGCGAAAAATTTTCTCTGATCTTTCTGTACTTTATGATTCGCATGCAATTAAATTGATAGCAGATAACCTGGAAAGTACTGATATAAATGCGCAGGGTTTTGCTCTTGAAATTGCAGATATGGTATTATCTGATATGCACAAACCCATTCTTCTTCCATTATTTGAAAGCCAAAATAATTATGAGCTGGTGAATAAATATGATATTTATTTTCCTGTTGAAACCCTTAAGTTAGAAGATCAGCTGGCAGATATTATAAATTCTGAATACTGGGTAACAGGTTTTTATACTAAATGCTGCGCCTTAAATTTGCTTTCTGATTTAAATAGAAAATCTTTAAACTCAATTTTAATTGCAAACATGGTCCATCCAAATAAAATGATTCGTCAGTTGGCCAGTTTTATTTTATTTCAAAAAGACAAGGAGTTATTTTATAAGGAGGTGAACCAGAACTTTCCAAATGTGTCTGGACTGAAAGAGTTTAGCGAAAATATTGAAGACTATGTGAGTGGAAATAAACAGTTGATATTCAATAAGTTATTACGAATAAAAAATAGTGTTGTGTTTGAAAAAGTTCCTCAGGAAGACCTTATTGACATAGCAACACAATCTACTGGCATACGAGTTTTTAAAGATGAAATTGTGTCCATAATGCCAGATAAGATTGAATTTATACTGCTTCTTGAGGGTGAAATTGAGCACGTGGAGGATGAGAAAAGCTATACAAAAAACATGGCAATTTGTCCTTATCTTTCTAAAGAAAACGGGGTTTTCAAATATCGGGTGAAAAGTGAATATTGTGATTTGCTTCAAATGCAACTTTACCAAATAACCGGATTGTTCAGCAGAAATTTCCAATTTGCCCAGGCAATAATTAAAGCCCTTTTTGATAGAGAAAATAATAATAAATTAGCATCGAACCAATTGGCTGACATAGAAAATGCATAATAAGAAAAAGAGAATGAAAACAATGATAAAACTTCTGAGATATATATTTTCAATTATTCTGCTAATCGTGTTTATTATGCAGCCTGCGGCAGGGCAGCGTTTTAATATCTCCCGTGGACTGCCGTTTATCAGGAATTATGCCCCGGAAGAATATCAGGCCCATGAGAAGAATTTTGATATTATGCAAGATGCAGAAGGATTAATGTATTTTGCAAACTTTGCAGGTGTGCTTCAATTTGATGGTGCTGGCTGGAACAAAATTGTTAGTTCAAGTGGAATGCGCATTTTATCTTTAGATATTAACAAACAGGGGACCATATTTGCAGGTGGATTATATGATTTCGGTTTTCTTAAAAAAGACACTTATGGGCAAACAAATTTTATATCCCTGATTTCTAAGAAGGACAATATTGAAGATATAGGTCTGGTATTCAAGGTTATATGCGTAGATGATAAGGTATGGTTTATCAGCGAGAATAACATCTATATTTATGATGGGAAAAAGCTAGAAATTAAAAAACTTGATAGCAAGCTGCTTTCTGCTTTTCAGGTTGGGGCAGACCTGTTTTTCTTTTTGACACTAAAATCGAAGATCAGAAACTGGGAGGCCTCTACAAATATGTAAACAATAACTTTCAAAAAGTGGCACTTGCTGAAGGTCAGACTTTGTTTGATATTCGATTCATGATTCCTTCCATTAAAAGGGATGAAATATTAATAGGTTCTGAAAATCAAGGGTTGTTTTTGCTCAAAAACAATATGATTACAGAATTTAATGTCCAGTCCAACGATTTTTTAAAATCGCACAGGCTTAGTTGTGGAGTTGTTGTAGGAAAATCAACCTATGCCATTGGAACCAATGTGGGCGGCCTTATTTTGATAAATGCGGACGGAGAAATTGTGCAATTAATTGATCGTTCCTCTAACCTGCAGGATGAATCGATTAATGCACTATACCTTGACAAGGGTGAGTCGCTTTGGGCAGCCACAAATAATGGGATTTCAAAAATTGAAGTAAACTGGCCACTTTCATATATCGACAACAAAACCAGTGGATTGGGTGGTAAAGTGCAGGACTTGGAGTTTTTTAATAACGCCCTGTTCATTGGGACCGATGAAGGCCTCTTTTACCTTAAAGGGAATGAAATACAAAAGGTTGAGCAATTAAATGTGGCCTGCCTTTCACTATTGAAAATTTCTAATTTTTTAATGGTGGCCACCTCACGTGGAATATACCAGGTAATAGACAATAAAGCCACTAAAACTGCAGATAATAATTTTACTTTTTGCCTTACTGCATCCAAATTGAATCCTGGTGTTTTTTATTCAGGTAATAGCGGCAAAGTATCTGTTTATCAGGCAAATAATAACAATCTAAATAGGCTAGCTAGCATTGAAAATATACCTGGCGATGTGCTTAAAATTATTGAGAATAAGCTGGGAGATATTTATTTGGAGGTAAGTCCTGGAAAAATATTCAGGCTTAGAAAAGGAGATAATAAACCAGTAGAATTAGG
>JARGGF010000143.1 GCA_029210905.1 Bacteroidales bacterium
TCCATCAAGTATTTCATCTTTGAGTAATGATAATTTCTCCTTTAGAATAGTTATAGTTCCATCTTTATCAAGCAATTGAAATTTAACTTCTGTTGCTTGGTCAAGTGTCACTGATTTTTCGTTAGAATAAAAATCTCCACTTTTCATATTTGAAACATGAGTTTTTGAAGTAGCACTCCAATCCCCTAATTTTACCGGATTTTTTTTAGCATATTCTTTCACAGCCTTTGCAACTCTTCTATCTGCATTACCTTCTCGCAAAACAGGATTTACTGCACTTCCCAGTACTTTAGCGTACCTTTTCTGAATCGCTTTTTCTTCGTCATTTTTAGGTTCTTCAGGATAGTCGGGTATATGGTAACCATGATCTTGTAATTCTTTAATTGCAGCTTTCAATTGCGGTATAGAAGCACTAATATTTGGCAATTTAATGATATTTGCTTCAGGTTTTTGTACGAGTTCTCCCAAAAAAGCTAATTCATCCGGCTGTTTCTGATCTTCTCTCAAATTTTCAGGAAAGTTGGCAATAATCCTTCCTGCCAGCGAAATATCGCGGGTTTCAACTTCAACACCTGCAATTTTTGTAAACGCATTTACAATTGGTAATAATGAATAAGTAGCCAATGCTGGTGCTTCGTCTATCTGCGTGTAAATAATTTTTGAAGTTTTTATTTCCATGTTTTTTTTATTATTAATGGTGATTCTATTCAAATCAAATGATACTAAAATTTTATTTAGAATATGCCTGCTGTTAACAAATAGTAAAAGCCAATTCTTATCACATCAACCTCTTTTAGGCATTTGGTTCTCCTTAGAAAAAGAACTTCTTGCATTATTTTATTTATAATTAATTGATAACCAGCAATTTAAAAAAATTCCTAATTCAAATAACACTTTATCACACATCTATATATGTAGAGCTGTTGTGGTATTTTATTGAGAACAAAGATACAAATATTTCCCCTTTCTGAAAGGATTAAATGTCAAGTTATTGGGGTTGTTATTTATAAATTTGAGTGAATATTCAAAAAAAAAAGGTGTAATAAAAATTACACCTTTCACTTATTACTCATGGACAATTGAGTTTGTAAAGTGGTGGTATTTACCACCGTATTATGGCAGAAGCCCATGTAAAGCCACTGCCAAAAGCAGCCAACATGTACAAATCATTTGGTTTTATTCTTTTTTGTTCCCATAATTCGCTTAACACAATTGGAATTGTTGCAGCAGTTGTATTTCCGTATTTCATGATGTTGTTATATACTCTATCATCAGGAAGCTGCATTTTTTTTTGCAAGAACTGACTTATCCTTAAATTAGCCTGGTGAGTTACAAGCATATCAATATCATCAGTAGTAAAATTATTAGTCTCCAAGGCTTCATAAATAACTTCAGCAAATCTGGTTACGGCATTTTTAAAAACCAGCTGACCATCCATCTGTGGGGCTATCATGTCGAAATCTTCCAGCATGCCTTCGTAAAATTTCTTCTCTTTAAAGTTTCCAGGTGCTTTAACGCATAAAACATCAGCAAACTCACCCTGAGAATGCAGATGCGTTGATAAAATTCCTTTTGATGGATCTTCTTCAGCCTGAAGAACAGCAGCTCCGGCGCCATCGCCAAATAAAACACTCACTGCACGTCCGCGTGTGGTCATGTCCAGTCCATTGCTATGTATCTCAGAACCAATAACTAATATGGTTTTATACATACCTGTTTTAATAAACTGATCAGCTACAGAGAGGCCATAGATAAAACCTGAGCACTGATTTCGTACATCTAATGCGCCAACTGTTTTAATGCCTAATTCCTTTTGCACAGTAACGCCCGGGCCTGGAAAATAATAATCAGGACTCAAAGTAGCAAAAACAATAAAGTCTACATCATCGGGTTCTAAACCGGCTCTTTCTAAAGCAATGCGTGCTGCTTTAGTGCCCATATTTGCAGTAGTATCTACTCCAAAAGTTGCAAATCTTCGTTCTTCTATTCCCGAACGTTCCCTTATCCATTCGTCACTGGTATCCATAAGGTTTACCAAATCATAATTTGTAACCACCCGCTCGGGTAAATAATGACCTACACCAACAATTTTTGATTGTAACATATTTTGAACATTTTTTATGTTCGAAAAATAATACTATTTATTTACATCACCAAATCTATTGTTCAGGAAGTCGAATTATTCAAATTTAATTTTTGTTCGAAAATATTTTACTTGTTTAGCTTATTTATTGTCAGGAAATTATAATCAAGCTTAAACCCACCGAATTAACTTATTGCAGATAACACAAAAATATTTTATTTTGGAAGCAAAAAACATCATGAAAAAATTTAAGCTTTTCGCTGTTTGCCTCTCACTAATATCGATAGGAGCCTGCAATAATGGTACCCGGGAAATATCTGTTCAGGAAACTGAACACCAATATATTATAGATAATTACAATAAGCAGGAATTTCAGATTCCAATGAGGGACGGGGTAAAACTATTTACTGCTGTTTATACACCGAAAGATTCCAAAACAAAATATCCAATTTTATACCTTCGAACTCCTTATTCCTTAAAACCCTATGGCAACGACTCCTTTCCAAAAACTCTTGGATCGTCGGTGTTACTTGCTCACGATAAGTATATTTTTGTTTATCAGGATGTTAGGGGACGTTTCATGTCTGAGGGTGAGTTCGTTGATATGCGGCCATTTACATCTTTAAATGGGGATACTACCAATATAGATGAAAGTACCGATGCCTGGGATACAATTGAGTGGCTAATTAATAATATAGATAATAACAATGGGAAAGTTGGTATGTGGGGTAATTCCTATCCGGGATATTATGCTGCAGCTGCAAGCATAAATGCTCATCCTGCACTGAAGGCCGTGACTCCACAATGCCCTGTATCAGACTGGTTTTTTGATGATTTCCATCATAATGGTGCCTTTTTCCCTGCACATTTTTTAAATTTTTTTCAATATTTTGGTCAGGTTCGGGACAGCCTGGTTAAAGAATGGCCAGCAGCATTGTTTGAGTTTCCAACGCAAGATGGTTATTCCTTCTATTTAAATGAAATTGAGCCACTTACAAAAGTCAACACCAATTATTATAAAAATAAAATCCCATTCTGGGATAGTGTAACAGCCCATCCAGACTATGACTATTTTTGGCAAAACATGAGTTTAAATCCCAATCTTAAAAATATTAAACCTGCGGTACTAACTGTCGGGGGTTGGTTTGACGCCGAAGATCTTTATGGCCCCTTGCATGTATACCAGGCTATTGAAAAAAATACAGTTAAAAATAATAGCAGAATTGTAATGGGTCCTTGGAAACATGGAGGTTTTGCAAGAGGAAACGGTGCTATTCTTGGAGATGTATTTTTTGGGGACAATCCTCCTCCTTCAGAGTACTATCAAAAAGAAATTGAATTACCATTTTTTAAATATTATTTAAAGGGCGAAGGGGAGTTGAAATTATCCGAAGCTACTGTCTTCGAAACAGGAACCAATCAATGGAAGAATTTTGATCAGTGGCCCCCTAATAATTTGTCATATCAGCAGTTGTATTTATTAAATGATGGAAGGCTATCAGATACTATAAGTATTGAACAAGAAAGCGCTAGAGCGTTTATAAGTGATCCATCAAAGCCGGTACCCTATACCAATTATATTACTCAGGGTATGAAATCGGAATATATGGTTGAAGACCAGCGATTTGCATCAAAAAGACAAGATGTTTTGGTATATGAAACGGCTGTATTGACGAAATCGGTTACCATGGCAGGCAAATTGAAAATAACGCTTTATGCTTCTACTAATCAATCAGATGCTGACTGGATTGTGAAGTTAATCGATGTTTATCCTGATAATTTCAAAAATTATGAATTTACACCTGATTATATACAACTGGGCGGATATCAACAAATGGTTCGCAGCGAGGTTTTTAGAGGACGCTACCGTAATTCGTTTGAAAAACCTGAACCTTTTATTCCAGATAAAATTGCAAAAGTTGAATTTTATCTGCAGGATTTGCTTCATGCCTTTCAACCGGGGCATAAAATTATGATACAGGTGCAAAGTACCTGGTTTCCTCTGGTTGATTTGAATCCTCAAAAGTATGTTGACAATATTTTTTATGCTAAAAAAGAAGATTTTGTAAAAGCTACACACAAAATTTATTGCACTATTAAATATCCTTCGGCAATTTCATACGGAAAACTATAGCAATTTATAATGATTCTAAATGATGAACAACTTTTCATGACAGCTTCAAAATATAGAGAATATAATTATTTTTGTCAAAATATACCTGAATTATTATCAACTTAATTATCAAAACTTTAAAAGTAAATTAATATGAAAAAGTATTTAAGTATTCTAGCAATTTTAGCTGTTTTATTTACTGCATGTAATTCCAGTGATAAAAATTCTGAAACCAGCGATTCTACACAGGTTGCTATGGTTGATGAGGCCCCAATTCTTAAAATTGGTGAGTTTGACTCTCTTGCAGGAAATTATGTGGATAAAGAGGTGAAAGTTAAAGGAATTGTAGACCACATATGTAAGCATGGTGGAAAAAAACTATTTCTTGTAGATGATGAAGGCGACTTACATGTAGATGGAGAAGAACGATTTAGCGATTCTTTAATGGGCAGCGAAATCATAGTAACAGGTATTGTCCGTGAATTTAGGGTAGACGAAGCCTATTGTTTACAAATGGAAGAAGACAATATTAAGAGCCATAGCAAGGGACAAACTGAAAAAGAACTATTTGAGCAAAAGAAAAAACATATAGCTGAATATAGAGATGAAATGAAAGCTAAAAACGTTGATCATTTATCCTATTATTCACTTGAATACGTTAAGCATCAGTAGGGCAGGGATTTATGAAGCAGTTAAGAAAGTGGAGCAGGATAGTTCATCGTGATTTTGGATACTTGTTTTTTGGAGTTACAGTAATTTATGCATTATCGGGTATTGCCCTCAATCATTTAAAGGATTGGAACCCAAACTATTCCGTTGAGATAGTTGAATTTAATACAACACGAAACCTGAAAAAATCAGTGGAATTAGATAACAACATCAAAAAACTTGTTGAAGATGTTGCTGATGGCGATAATTATAAAAAATACTACTATCCAAATAATGATCAACTTAAAATATTTTTATCAGGAGGTTCATCTATAGTGGTTAATATTAATACGGGCGAAGGATATGCAGAACTGCTTAAAAAGAGACCACTATTTTATCAGGTTAATTACCTGCATTATAATCCTAATAATTGGTGGACCTGGTTTTCTGATATTTTTGCAGGTGCATTAATTGTATTTGCCATAACTGGTTTAATAATGGTTAAAGGCAAAAAAGGCATTACCGGAAGAGGGGCTTGGTTAACTGCGGTGGGTTTGCTAATTCCTCTAATATTTTTGTTTTTAAGTTAGGTATTTCCGCACATAAAATTATCAGCCCGAAGAAATCCTCTTTGGGCTTTTTTCTTTTATACCATATAGACCAATGTCGATTAGTTAAGCTCATTGCTATAATTTAACAAGTGAATCCGCTGGTGAGCGGACACGTGACCAGCTTTAAAAGCACAACTCTTAACTTAACGATATTTTCATAGAGACATTAATTGTTATTCATAATATATTGATAATTAGTATATTATGAATGATATTTAATTTCCATTTTTTACAATAAATTTTTTTTTGGAATTGTAATAAACACCAGCTATATTTGTGTTTAATACTTAACGTAATAAGTACGCTATGAAAATTGTCCAAAATAAGTATAATCCTTCAATATCAGTTGATTGCGTAATATTTGGATTTGATTCTAATTATCTTAAAGTGCTTCTGGTTGATATGGATGATTATAATGATGAGATACCTAAACTAAAACTCCCGGGCAGTTTGGTGCTAAAAAATGAAAAATTAGACACTTATGCTTGCCAGGTATTGAATGAATTAACCGGCCTTGACAATATTTACCTGAAACAGTTTCACACTTTTGGCAATCCGGGCAGGATCCAATCATTTGAGGATAAAAAATGGATAGAAAACACCTATAGTGTTAAAATTGAAAGAATTGTTTCCACAGCATATTATTCTTTGGTTAAAATTGATAAAAGCAATAGTAATCCAAGAGAGAAATCCTATAAAGCCAATTGGCATAATGTTGTTGATATAGAGGCTCTTGCTTTCGATCATCAGGATATTTTAAATAAAGGTTTAAGTAAATTACAGAAGGAACTATTTTATAATCCGCAGGTGTGCTTTGAGCTTTTACCGGAAAAATTCACTTTACGCGATGTACAAAATGTATATGAGGCTATACAGGGAATTACGTATGACAACCGGAATTTTAGAAAAAAAATTAGCAAAGCCAAATATATTAAACCACTCAATGAAAAGCAAACTGGAGTGGCACATAAACCGGCCCTGCTCTATAAATTTGATAAGGTGATTTATGATAAAAAACGGACAGAATTGGGCCGCTTTTTAATTTAGTAATTTTTAAATGAAATTTTTTGAAGGCATATACCTAATTAATTCAATATTTAAATGGAAACAGCAACACAAAAATCCAGTGGACTATATGTTATAGGCCTTACATTGGTAGCTACTCTTGGTGGCTTATTATTTGGATATGATACAGCCGTAATTTCTGGTGCTGAAAAATCTATTCAGGCTTATTTAGTTGACAGTTTAGGACTCAGTTCACTGGTACATGGCGCTACCACTTCAAGTGCATTAATTGGGTGCATCATTGGAGGAATACTTTCAGGTTTATTAGCCTCAAGATTTGGAAGAAAAAGAACTTTAATGTTTGCAGCTGGTTTGTTCTTTTTGTCAGCACTGGGTTCCGGCTTCCCTGAATTTTTGTTTTTTAAACAAGGAGAACCGACCATGGGTTTGCTTATAATGTTTAATATTTATAGGATTATCGGTGGAATTGGAGTAGGTTTGGCCTCTGCTGTTTGCCCAATGTATATTGGAGAAATTGCACCTGCTAATATCCGGGGGCGCCTGGTTTCCTTTAACCAGTTTGCCATTATTTTTGGAATGTTAGTTGTTTACTTTGTTAACTGGGGAATTGCAAACGGACAGAGCATTGAATGGATAAATACCATTGGATGGAGAAGAATGTTCACCTCGGAAGCAATTCCGGCTGGTATTTTTGGCATATTACTGTTTCTTGTACCGGAGTCTCCACGCTACCTGGCATTAAAACATCAGGACGATAAGGCCTTAAATATTCTTACCAAAATTAATGGGGCAGATATTGCAAAAAAAGTGCTGCAGGATATAAAGAATACCGTTGAAAAGTCATCGGCAAAAATATTTGCTTACGGTAAAGTGGTAATTATTATTGGAATATTACTATCTGTATTTCAGCAGTTTGTAGGTATAAATGTAGCACTGTATTATGCCCCACGAATTTTTGAAAGCATGGGAGCAGCCAAGGATGCTTCAATGATGCAAACTGTGGTAATGGGTTTAATTAATGTAATATTTACGGTTTTGGCCATTATGACAGTGGATAAATGGGGCCGCAAACCGCTTTTAATGGTAGGTTCTATTGGTATGGCAATTGGTATGTTTGCCATTGGAACACTTGCTTTTTTGAAAATTATAGGAATTAGTACACTGGTATTTATAATTATTTATACTGCTTCCTTCATGATGTCATGGGGACCTATTTGCTGGGTGTTGATTTCAGAGATTTTTCCAAACAAAATCAGGGGTAGGGCAGTAGCTGTAGCTGTGGCAGCGCAATGGGCTGCCAACTATTTTATTTCCTCAACTTACCCTGCAATGATGGAATTTAGTAGTGGTTTTACCTATTGTTTTTATGGTGCTATGAGTTTACTCTCATTTTTATTCGTTTGGAAAATGGTACCTGAAACAAAAGGGAAAACACTTGAAGAGATCGAAAGTTTATGGACAAAAAAACTTTAAGCATTTGTTAATTTGTTAATTTTACTGTTCGCTGAAAACCCGGAACTTAATTAAGGCCGGGTTTTCTATTTTCAGCTTAGCAGCATATCAATAAATTCAGAACTCCTGACCCATGAGTTGATTATCAGGGGATTACTAATAATTGTTCGTAAACTGAGATTGTCGTTCAAGGTCATTAGAACTTTTCTCATAGCCCGTCCCGAATATCGGGAACCTTCGGGAATAAATCAGTTAGGCGCAAATTGAAAATTTGCATTGCACGGATATATTGACTATATTTGTACGTATACATATATTTAAATTATGGACACAAAATTGACATTGAAATTAGATAAATATGTAATTGAAAGTGCTAAAGAATATGCATCTTCACATAAAAGAAGTTTGTCTGGTTTGATTGAGGCATACCTAAAAACATTAATTGAGAAAGATATAGCAAAGACTGATAATGACATAGAAATTTCTC
>JARGGF010000144.1 GCA_029210905.1 Bacteroidales bacterium
GCAGGCTATTTCCATTTCTTCCTCAAGCAAGGTCTCAAGATAAAGAAAGTTAACTTCTTCGTCTTCAGCTACTAATACTTTGTATTTATGTTGATTTTCATCGTCATGGTTTGAGTGGTTTACTTGTTCTGTCCATTTAGATACAGGAATATAAGGGATATTGACAAAAAACGTAGATCCTTTTCCTTTTTCAGATTTGAGCGAAATACTTCCACCCAATAGCTCGGCATTTTCCCTGGCAATTGATAGCCCCAGACCCAAACCTCCAACATTTTTTTCACCCTCTCTCTGCGCCTGTGCAAACCTTTCGAATATAAGCTCCTGCTTTTCGCGTGCAATGCCAATTCCAGTATCTTTTACAAAAATTTGCAGTTCCCGTTTTTCATCGGGTCCAAAAGAATTAGTCTTTTCAGACGATACCATGGCATATCCAAATTCAACAATACCACTATTGGTAAACTTAAGTGCATTTTCTAATAAATTGCTTACGATTTTATTAATCTTTGAACTGTCTGAAAAAATGGTACTTTCCTTATCACTAAGCCCTTTTTTAAAATATAAAGGTGTTTTATTCTCCTTGGCCCTAATATCGAAAATTGAGAATAAGGAGTAAAGCACATCATTTAAGCAAAACTGTTCCTTGATAGTTTTAACTTGTTTGGTGCCTAATTTCGAAATTTCAATTATGTCATCAATTACGCGCATTAATTGATAGCCGCTATTTTGGATAATCTTAACATAATGCTTTAATTTTGAGGGATCTATATTTGGTTTATCTAGTAATTTTGAAAATCCTAAAATGCCGTTCATGGGTGTTCTTATCTCATGCGACATATTATTTATAAAAGCTGTTTTTAACTTATCGCTTTCTTCGGCCTTTTCTTTGGCTATCAAAAGTTCATTTTCCATCTGCTTTCTATCGGTAATATCTTCAAAGATGTTTGCAAATTGCCCTTTTTGGGGAGAAAAAGAGGTAATTCGAAGATGTTTTTGAAATTTAGGTGCAAAGTATTCTGTTTTTATAGGCTTTCTATCCAGAGCCACAGGAACAAATACAGATTTCCAGTTTTCATCTGCATTTTCAGGATTTAATTCAAGGTGGGTTTTATTAATGGTTTCATGTGCTTTAATTCCCAGTATTTCTTCGCATGCAGCATTCATTTGCAGATAGCGGTAATCTGTCACGTCGCCTTCCTTGTTTGCAATTATCTCCTGAACACTAAAACCATCTATCATGTTATCAAATAAATCCCTAAACCTTTTTTCGCTTATTTCTGCCTTTTCCTTTGCGGTTAATAAATCGTTGAACAATCTTTGTCTTTCAGATATGTTGCGCATTATTCCAACATTACCAGTCCAGTTTCCATTTGCATCGAATAATTTTGCTCCAAAGGTTTCACCCGGAAACACATTGTTCTCTTTATCTTTATAATAGGTTATGTAAAATTTATCATCGCCTTTAGCATCTTTATTAAAAACCTTAGAACCGGTATACTTGAATTGTTCTTCATTTGCATAAAGGCACCTGGTGGTTTTCCCAATTAGCTCCTGTGGTTCATAGCCAAAAGTATTCTTCATTCCTTTATTGGCCAGTACAATTTCTCTATTTATATTGGTAATTACTACGCCATCAGAAATAGTATTAAACATGGTCTCAAATAATTTTTTCTGGCTTTTCAGGGCTGCTTCATACTTTCGTTGTTTTACAATATTCCACACCCCATCAACCAAGAGGCTTAATTCCTTTAAATCATCATTAGTATAGGCTATTGTATTACTTCCTACGGTCAAAATTAATACTACTTTTTGACCCTCAAAAACAGGGATACTCAAATAGTTATGAAATACAATTTGGCCATTGGAGGCAGCTTCCCCTGACAGCATATCTGCATCTATATTATTAATTATCATTGAATTACGACAATTAATCACTTCATCCAGTATTGCTTTCCGGACAGTATCAAGTTCCTGATATCTGCTTTTAACCGTACCATTCTCACTTTTTAAGGAGGATTTGGCATGAACATTTACAACATGTTCATCTTCATTTAAGAAACACAAAAATCCACTATCGCTTTTGCTAAGTTCTATTGCTTTTTCAAGGGTAAAATCATAAAATTCATCATTGTTTTTATCAGTCATCTGACTTAAATTAACTAAAACTTTAAGCCGGTAATTGTTTTGTTGAATAGTTAATTCATTCCTTTTAAGGGCAGTAATGTCACGAGATACGCCAAGCACGGATACAACTTCATTATTATCGTTAAATTCGGGAAATAAACGCCAGTCAAGGAATACCTCTCCCTGAGCACCTTTAAATACAAATTGCTCATAATAAGATTGTTTAGTTGTAAATACTTTGTTAATATTCTCCTCCCACATTTCACATTGCTGTTCATCGAATGTGCCCACTTCTCTATGAGTTTTCCCAATTATCTCATGAGCTTGTAATCCTGCTATTTCCAATGCTGCTTTATTCATGTAGGTATGACGACAAGCTTTGTCGTACCGCATAATATAATCCTGAATATTCTCAGAAAGAGCGTGAAACTTCTTTTCCTGTTCTTCCGCTTTTTCGTTAGCTTTCAAAAGTGCTTCTTCATCAGATTTTTGCTTTGATATGTCAACAGAAATAGCAACAATTCCATTAATTTCACCGTTTTCGCCATAAAAAGGCGATGCGCTTATTGAAACAGGAAAAATTTTTCCTCCCTTATTTTTTACTGTATATTCAGATGTAATTGTTTTACGGGTTGCAAGTTCGTAAACATTTTCAAGGTTTCCACTTAGTTGCCCTACAGGTGAAATCAATTCAAGGATGTTTTTTCCAATGGTTTCTTCTTTTTTAAATCCGTAAAGCTTTTCTGCATCGGTATTCCAATAAATGATATTTGCAGCTGTATTGGTGACAATTATAGCCTGCTGCACTGCATCAAGAATTTGTAAATGAAACTTAAGTTTTTGCTTAAGGTCTTTAAGTTCGGTCTTTGCTCTCATAAATACCTGTAGATATGTAAGTTAAACAATAACATTTTTGTTAGTAAATGGTAAGGAAAAGGCAAAAGTACTTCCCTTACCCAAACTGCTTTCTACCCAAATTTTGCCCTGATGCTTTTCAACAAACTCTTTGCATAACAACAAGCCCAGGCCGGTTCCTTTTTCTTGTTCGGTACCTGGCACACTAACTTTTTCGTTAATCTTAAATAGTTTTCTAATTGTTTCATCACTCATGCCAGTACCCGTATCGCTAACAAGTACTTGAAATTCATGTTCTGATTTTGTAGCTGTAATTGTAACAGCTCCTTTTCTGTGTGTAAATTTAATGGCATTGCTTATCAAGTTTCTTAAAACGGTATTGATCATGTTTTTATCGCCATATGCAACAATCTCCTGATCTACTTGATAATTTAACTCAATTTGCTTTGCTTTTGCAGCATTTTCAAATATAAAAATTGCTTCAAGCATCAGGCTTTTCAGGTTAAATTCTATAGGGTTAAATTCAATTTTTCCAGATTGCGACCTGGCCCATTCTAATAAGTTTTCGACCAGTTTGTACGCAGATCTTGACGAATCGAGAATTGCCTGTACAAATTTTAAAATTTTCTCTTTTTCATATTTAGCCAGATTTTTGACCAGGAGCTCAGAAAATCCAAGTATACTTGCAAATGGGCTTTTTAGATCATGAGCAACTATGCTGAGAAATTTATCTTTTGTAGCATTTAAAATTTCCAGCTCTTTATTACTTTTCACAATAGTTGCCTGCTTTTGGTTGTTTTCCAGGTAGAGCCCTATCATTTCTGCAACAGTTTTTAGAAGTTTTATATCTTCAAGGTTCCATTTTCGTTCCAGCTTTACATCATCAAAACCAATAAACCCATACCACATTCTATTTACCCAAATTGGTATAACCAGTATAGATTTTATGTTTTGTGCTTCTAATATTTTTTTTTCTAGAATTGGGAAATCTGAAACATTTCCGCTTAAAATTTTGTTTTCCTGCAATATTTCTTTCCAGCGATTAAATCCATCTTCTTTATAACGAAGGTGCTGTAATAGAGGGTTATCCATTTCGGGCTTAACATTTTTTGCACAAACTTCATGCGTTTGCCGCATGGAGAGATTGTTGTCCCTATCAATAAAATTTTCGAAAATATAAACCCTTGAGGCTTCAGTTCCATGCAAAATGTAACTGATAGTTTTGGACAAGGCGTCTTCGTTTTGATGCAGCAAGGCTGATGAACAGAGCGAAATGCTTTCTTCGTATCTTAAACGGTGCAATATTTTCTGTTCTTGTCTTTTTCGTTCATCAATTTTTCTTGAAACACCTACAAGTTCAATTTCCTGCTGTTTATTATAGCGAAAGCGGGTATCTGATTCTATCCAAACAATCTCACCTGACTTATTATAATGTTGTAATTCATGTCGAAATATTTTTTGGGTAAATGATTCAGGATTTTCTTTAAACTTAGGAATAATTTCATTTAAATGTTTAATTACTAATCTTTTAGACTCCTTAGTTAAGCCGGCATGAAACCCTTCAGTCATCGCCTCCTCAACTGTTAGGCCCCGGAGTGAGTATATCGAAGGACTTATGTAAGTATATTTTTTACTATTAACGTTTAATATCCAAATTACATCGCTCACATTTTCTGTTATCAGCCTGTATTTTTCTTCACTTGCAAGATGTGCCTGTTCAATGAATTTTTCGTTAGTGATATCCCTTACAATATTTAACACCTTATCTTTTTCAATTTTTTGTATTCTGGCTTCATAATAATGTAAGCGATTTGAAACAGGAAGCGTGTACTCCAAAAATTGCAGTTCATTGGAGTGAATCGCATTTACAAAAGCCGGTTTTAATTTTTGACAAAAGTCGTGAGGAAAAATCTCCTCCATTTTTTTACCCAGAAAATTTTTGGGCGGAACAAAGGGCATGGTATCTTTGGGCGCATAATAATCGATAAATTCACCATTTAAATTCTGAATAAAAATCATATCAGGTATAGCATGCAATATGGCTTTAATTTTAGCTTCGCTCTCTTTTATGTCTTGCTCCATTTTCTTCCGATCAGAATTGTCACGAAATATACCAAGTGCTCCGAAATAATTCCCTTGTTCATCAAAACGAGGAGTAACTGTGGTAAGCAAGTTTACAATTTTACCGGAAGGTTGGATAATCTCAAGCTCATATGTTGAACTGATTCCCTGTTTCCTTTTTTTAGTTTCATTCTTAATTAATTTGATACTCTCTTCACTTAAAAAATTAGTCAAAGATCGTCCAATAAGACCTCCTTCTTCAACACCAAATATTTTCTCAGCAGCAGCATTTGCAAATTTAAACACTTCATTTTCATCAGAAAAACCAATACCTTCACCCTGGTTTTGAACCAGCATTTTGTATTTCTCTTCGCTTACTTTCAATGCTTCTTCAGCCTTTTGCTGCTCAGTGATGTCGCGTGAGTTAACAATAATACCCCCTATATAAGGATTAGTTAGAAAGTTCTGGGCACTGGATTCAAGTAATTTCCATGTTCCGTTCTTGTGCTTAAATCGAAACGAAAGCACTTTAGTACTCCTATCAACAGCAACCATCTGTTCAAACTCAGACATAACCAACTGAATATCCTCAGGATGAACAAATGAAAATGCATTTTTACCAACTCTCTCACCAGCTTTGTAGCCCAGTATCCTATTTGTAGCCTTACTCTCAAAAAGAATTTGGCCACTGGCATCCAAAACACTCACAAGATCGAAAGAATTATCAGTTAAGCTTTTAAATTTCAGGGTGTTTTCCAGAATTCGGTCTTCATTTTGTTCAGCAATTTGCTGTGTTTTCAGGCTTTCAATGATCCGTGAAATTTTTTTAGCAAATACATCCAAAAGCTTTTGCTCATAAAATTCTATAAAGGGAGTATTATCAGTATATGACACCTTTAGTTCACCTAATTGATCTGTAAAAGAACTGATTGAAGATCTAAGGCATTTACTGTTTTGCTTGATTTCATCCTGATTGACATTAGTATATATTTTATCTTCAATTTGAAGCGAAACAATAGCTTTTTCGGGAAATTGCAGGCAGGTTGGAACAATTCTATTTACAATATCATTACAAAGGATATCAAAATTTCCATGCCGACCATATACGTGCTCCATTAAATAAATAGCATCCAGTATTTCAATTAGCTTATTAATATGCTGTTCGCTTTCATACAACTTTGTATTGGTCTTTAATAGTTCTTTTTCATGTACGCTTTGTATTGTAATATCATGAATATCAGAATATAAAAGTTCCTTGCCATCAAGATTGATTTTTCCTGAATTTACCTCAACATCTCTGATTTCTCCATTTTTTAATCGATGCTTAAAGTGAAACCGATTTTTTATTGAACTTTTAGCATTTTGCATTTCTTGCTTTATTTGTTCCTCTGGCAAGACATTTATTTGGTTTATATTCATTGCAAGCATTTCATCGTATGTATAACCATAAAAATTGCTGGCTGCTTTATTTGCTTCAATAATCCTTCCTGATTCTGCTTCGATAATTAATTTTATACCATAACTATCCGAAAAAAGTGCCTTAAATAAATCATTCCTCTCCATATAAAATCCAATTTCAATAAAACCTATCTTCCCGTTATATTGTCGTGTCTAACATCAATTATTTAATCAAATATTTACTCACCACTTTATCTAAAGTTCTAAATTTAAGTGGCTTGGAAATAAAATCATCAAAGCCCATTTCAATTGCATTTTCATAGTCTTGCGATGTAGCATAGGCTGTTTGTGCTACAATTGGCAATTCAGGTCGTATTTTCTTAATAATTTTTGTAGCTTCGTAGCCATCCATAACCGGCATTTTAATATCCATAAGTACCAGTTGTACATTTTTATTTCTTTTACATACATCCACTGCCTCCTGTCCATTTTTTGCATGAATAATTTTACAGCGTACATTCATTTCATCCAGAAGCAGGGTTTCAAGTAAAAGATAATTCACCTCTTCGTCTTCTACTATTAATATACAGCAATCAAGACTTTGATCCGGGTTATCTTCTATTTTATTTACATAAACAGGATTATAGGGAATATTCAGGTAAAAAACGGAACCTTTTCCTTTTTCAGATTCCAGGGTAATGGTTCCACCTAACAATTCTGCGTTTTCTTTTGCAATGGATAAGCCTAGTCCAAGGCCGCCAATGTTTCTGGAATCACCTTTTTCCTCCTGTGAAAATTTTTCAAATATAATTTCCTGTTTTTCGACATTTATTCCAATCCCGGAATCTTTTACGTAAATCTTAATCTCTGCTGAAATACTCTTTTCATTTCCCTCATTTTTATTTGATTCGCAGAAGAAATAACCAAATTCAATAAAACCTCTATCGGTAAATTTTAACGCATTTTCTATTAAATTGCTCAAAATTTTAAAAAGTTTTGTTCTGTCAGAATAAATGAAACTCTCTTTGTCTGGAAGTCCATTTTTCAGGTAAAGGGGAATTTTATTTTCTTTAGCTTTAATATCAAAAATTGAAAATAATTCGAGTAATAAATTATTTAAGCACACTTCTTCTTTCTGTATTTTCACCTGTTTTGTACCCAATTTTGATATTTCAAGAATATCGTCTATAATTCTTAACAGTTGGTTACCGCTATTTTGAACTATATTTATATAATTAGTTCGCTTTTCGTGATTTAACTCAGGCTTTTGAAGCAAGCTGGTAAATCCAATGATCCCATTCATTGGAGTTCTAATCTCATGAGACATATTATTAATGAATTCAGTTTTCAAACGATTGCTTTCTTCTGCTTTTTCTTTTGCAATGATTAACTCCTGTTCATTCATTTTCCTATCGCTTATATCGTGATAATTCCCGAGAATACTCTTAATGTCAGGATCATGCAAAAGATTTACCGCTGTAAATTCAATCCATTTGTAGCTGCCATCTTTACACTGATACCTGGTTTCTGCAGTTCCTACCTTATTGGGTTCTTTAAAAAGAGCACCAATAAATTGCTGAGCAAACTCATAATCATCAGGATGTACCAAATTTAGGGTGTGTTTTCCAACCAATTCATCAGGTCTCCAGCCAAACCATTTTTCAACATTCGGGCTTTTATACCTGTTAATGCCATGCTGATCAATAATAACAATTACATCACCTATATTAGCAAGCATCTTGCTATGCCTGGCTTCACTGGCTTTTATGGACAACTCAGCCTGTTTTCGTCTGGTGATGTCCCGAACTATTGCATGTATCAATTCGTCTCCTTTAATTTTAAGTGTGTTCAGCGAAACTTCCACTAAAAATTCTGTACCATCTTTTTTAATATGCTGCCATTCAAAATTTATATTAGATTTTTTTTTCACCTGATTGATTAGATGTTTTAGCTTCTCGGAAGATAAACTCCCATC
>JARGGF010000145.1 GCA_029210905.1 Bacteroidales bacterium
CTTTAATTCCGTAGCTACTTAAATCTACATTAGCCATTATACATTCTTTTAAAGTTAATAATCCTGCAAAACTAATATAAAAAGACCAAACCAATGTTAATTTATCATTAGCTAGATTTAAAAAAGGCTCCAAAATCATAAAGTTTAAATAAATTTAACTTATGGGGGTATAAAGATATGTATGTTTGTTAAATAACTGCTATTTTTTTATAGATCGGGGGTGAAAATCAAGGATGGTTTGTTTTAAATAGTCTTTTGAGAGGTGGGTGTATATTTCTGTGGTAATAATTGACTCGTGTCCAAGCATTTCCTGAACGGCTCTTAAATCGGCTCCACCATCGACCAAATGGGTGGCAAAGGAGTGTCGGAAAGTGTGGGGGCTTATGTTCTTATTTAGACCAATTTTTTTGGATAAATCTTTTACTATGGTGAATATCATTTCCCGGGTCAGTTTTTTACCTCTCCGGTTCAGAAATAGAATATTTTCATTTCCACCCTGGACTTTTAGCAATTTTCTATATTTCTCTGTATAGATTGTGATCTCTTTTATTGCGCTATCACTAATCGGGACTAATCTTTCCTTATTTCCCTTTCCGGTTACTCTAATAAAGCTGTGCTCAAAATATAAATCTGTTATTTTGAGGTTAATTAATTCTGAAACCCTTAATCCACAGCTATATAGGGTCTCAATAATGGCTTTGTTTCTATGACCTTCCTCCTTGCTTAAATCTATAGCTGATTCCAGAAGATCTATTTCTTGTACACTTAGAAATACAGGTAGTTTTTTGCCCATAGATGGTAATTCCAAAAGCAGACTGGGATCATTTTCAATATATCCTTCTACTAAAAGAAATTTAAAATAGGCCCTGATGCCTGATATTATTCTGGCTTGTGATCTTGGGGCAATTCCAATGAGATTAAGCTCTTCGATAAATGCTTTTAAATGAGCTAGTTCAATAGCTTTTACCTGAATTTCCTCCTTATTGTTTTGAAAATAGCTGAATAGCTTCTCAATATCAGAAATATAAGCCTTTACAGAGTTTTCTGAAAGAGATTTTTCAAGTTGTAAAAAAGACCTGAAATCAATAATTTCTTGGCGGAAATTCATGAACATCAATTTTATCGCAAAATACACAAACAAAATTAATTGTCAAAAAAGCAATTATTCTTATGGGCAAATCTGATTTTAATGATGGATATCAATAAAAAAGTTGGTATTAATTAACTAATTTTGCAAGCAAAACTAGAATAATAAGTTCAATACTTTGCTTATGAAATTATTAATAATTAACGGGCCTAATCTTAACTTATTGGGAAAGCGTGAACCGACCATTTATGGTAATCAAAATTTTATTCAATATTATGAGCAGCTAAAAACTGATTTTAAAAATATTGAACTGGACTATTTTCAATCCAATCATGAGGGCGAATTAATTGATAAAATTCACGATGCTGATGTTAAATATGCTGGTATCGTTTTAAATGCAGCTGCATACACGCATACCTCTGTTGCAATAGCAGACGCTATTTCGGCAGTTAATATTCCTGTGGTGGAGGTTCATATATCTAATATTTTTAAAAGAGAAGAATTCAGGCATGTTTCACGAATTGCCCCATTTTGTAAAGGAAGTATAAGTGGCTTTGGATTAGACTCATACCGCCTTGGTATTTTAAGCCTGCTTACTGAACGTGAAGAAATCCAGACTTAATTCTGAATTATTAACAAATAAGCAACTAATTTGAATTGGAACGGATGATTACTTTTGCGCCATTCTTAAAAAATTAATATATAATGGAAAAACAAATAAATTCAAGACGGAAGCCAGACTGGCTAAAAATCCGTCTTCCCATGAGTAGCAGTTTTACTGAAGTTAAAAGCATTATCAGGGAGCATAATTTGCATACCATCTGTACAAGTGGCGATTGCCCAAATATGGGTGAATGTTGGGATGCAGGAACTGCAACCTTTATGATACTTGGTGATGTATGTACACGTGCCTGTAAATTTTGTGCTGTTAAAACCGGTAAACCTGGTATTGTTGATTTGGAAGAACCCAGGAAACTCGCAGAATCAATTCAGTTGTTAAAGTTAAAACATTGTGTGGTAACCTCCGTTGATCGCGATGATTTAAAAGATGGTGGTGCAGCTATCTGGGCTGAGTCTATAAGGCAGGTTAAAGATTTAAACCCCGGGACAACTATTGAAGTATTAATTCCTGATTTTCAGGGTGATACATCTTTAGTTCAACAAATTATAGATGCAAGGCCTGAAGTAATTTCGCATAATTTGGAAACGGTCAGGCGATTGACACCTTCGGTGCGTAGCAGGGCAAAATATGACACCAGTCTTAAGGTTATTGAGTACATTTCAAAATCAGGGATACGCTCAAAATCAGGCATTATGCTTGGAATTGGCGAAACTGAAAATGAGGTGCTTGAAACCATGAAAGATTTACGTGCGGTGAATTGCGAGGTAATGACCATAGGCCAATATTTGCAACCGACCAGAAAAAACCTTGAAGTTGTTGAGTACATTAAACCTGAGGTATTTGCTAATTATCAAAAAATCGGGCTGGAATTAGGTTTTAAATATGTTGAAAGCGGGCCATTGGTCCGATCATCGTATCATGCTGAAAAACATGTAGTTTAGAAGAAAGTTAAGTGTTAATTGTTAAGCGTTATCATTTTTGGAGCTTAAATCTTAGAGCTTACTCATTTGTTGTTTTTAAAGTTTAATAAACTAAGAATAAGTTGGATACAATTGTATATAAAAATTTGGGTTTGATTCATTATAAAAAGGCCTGGGATTATCAGCTAAGTTTATTTAATGAATTGCTGGCCAATAAAAATAACAATAAAATAAACAGCCATCATCATCTGTTATTTTGTTGCCATTCGCATGTATTCACAATCGGAAGAAATGGGAATGATAATAATCTGTTGATTAATAAAGACTTACTACAGCAAAAACAAATTGATTTATATCATATTGATAGGGGTGGGGATATCACCTACCATGGGCCTGGTCAGCAGGTAGTTTACCCAATATTTGATCTAGACCAATTTGGAATTAATACCAAAGAATTTGTTTTCAGATTAGAAGAGGCAGTTATTAATACATTGGCTTATTTTTCAATTGAAGCCACCAGACTTGAAGGAGCAGCGGGCATCTGGCTCGATGCAACAGATAAATCAAAGAGCCGGAAAATTTGTGCAGTTGGCATTAGAAGCAGCAAAAGGGTTACCATGCATGGAATTGCGCTAAATATCAATACCAATTTGAACTACTTTAGCTATATGAATCCCTGTGGTTTTACGGACAGAGGTGTTACTTCCATGCAAAAAGAATTAGGGCATGATGTTGATATTGAGTTAGTTCAAGCTGTATTGAAAAAACAGCTAACGGCGCAGTTTAGTATGGTAACAAGTACTTAGTGGTTTTATTGGAATCTTGTCCTCATCTAAAACAGACCAGAACGTTCAAACATTAAAATTAATGAAATACCCAGTCCTGCTCCTGATAGGACCAGTGTCCACTCTCTTTTTTTTGATTTTAGAACGGTAATCATAATTGAAGCCATGCCCAAAATTGCCAAAACAATAATTAATTGACCTATTTCCAGACCTAAGTTGAAAGCAAGCAGCGGTTTTATAATACTCTGTTGCGTCCCTAGTAAACTTTTAAGATAATTTGAAAATCCAAGTCCATGAACCAATCCGAAAATTAAAGCAGTAAAATATTTAAACCGGTGCAATGTGGTTGAATATTCAGTTTTTTTTGTTAAAATATTTGCAACAGCAGTAATAAAAATTGTAAGTGGAATTAAGAATTCAATCAATTTGGGATTGATCATGAGAAAATTTAACGAAGCAAGTGCCAGCGTTATTGAATGTCCGATTGTAAAAGCTGTAACAAGAATGATTACATGTTTCCATTCCTTAAATAAATAGACAGCACATAATGTAATAATGAACAAAATGTGATCATAAGCTGTTAGATCAATAATATGCTCAAAACCAAGCTGTAAGTAGATATAAAATATTGACATTCTGGAATTTTTTTTCTTACAAATATGTTAATAAAAATGATATTAGAAAAAGCTATAAACAATTACACCAAATACCAAAAAATGTGATAATTTTCGTATTCTTATTAATTATGCCCATTGCAAAATAATAATTTGTAAATTTGTATGTTTAACTAATGTAAACCGGTAAAATGAAAAGGGGTAAATTTGTAGCTGGTTTTTCTGCTTTAGTCATCTTATTTTGGATAACGGGCGCAACAAATATTGTATCTGCAAGGTCTGATATTGGGAGTTCTCAGTTTAAGCATCCTGTTCATGTGTCTTTTACCACCATTGAGTATTTTGAAGATGAAGGAGGTTTTAGGATTTTATTTAAGATATTTGTTGACGACTTCGATTTAATTTTAAAAACTAAATATGGAAAAGATTTAAAATTAAGCGAAGGAAGGTGGGAAAAAAATTATCTGAAAACAATTAACAATTATATTTTTGAGCACTTTAAGTTTATAATTGATGGAAAGGACAAAACTGTTAAACAATTAAATTACAGTAAGCATGAAGTAAAGGAACAAGCGTTGTGGATTTATTACAATTATAAATATAATGGGAATGATGCTAAATTTGATATTTACAACAGTTTAATGACTGATTTGTACCCCGATCAAAATAATTTGTTGATTTTTACTTTTAAAAAGGAGCAATTGGCATTTAAATTTAATGTTAATAAAACTAAAGAAGAAATTAGCTTTCAATAAAAATGACTGGACACAAAAAAATATTGCAATTCTTTCTGGCTGTAATAGTTTTTCAACTTGTTAACATTCAGATATTTGCGACTCATAATAGGGCAGGCGAAATTACGTATGTACAAAAAGGCTCCTATACCTATGAAATTACCCTGATTACTTACACTTATACAAAAGCACCTGCTGACCGTCCTGAAATTGATATTTATTTTGGTGACGGAACAGTTGCAACCGTGCCACGTGTAGGTGAAGTATATTTGCCTGATGATTACAAAAAAAATACTTATATTGTTACGCATACATACCCTGGTGCAGGAACTTTTATTATTTTAATGGAAGATCCTAACCGGAATGAAGGAGTATTGAATATTCCCAATTCAGTTAATATCAGGTTTGCGGTTAAAACTACCTTGCAAATTAATCCTAACCTGGGTGTCAACAGTACCCCGATTATGCTGAATCCACCTATAGATAAAGCTGCTAAAGGTCAAATATTTGTTCATAACCCTAATGCTTATGATCCTGATGGCGATAGTCTGTCTTTTAAAATAACTACATGCCTTGGCGATAATGGTCAGCCAATCTCCGATTACAGTTTTCCTGCTGCAAAAAATGAATTAAGAGTGGATCCTATTTCCGGAGATTTTATATGGAATTATCCTGAAGATCTTGGTATTTATAATATAGCCATGGAAATTGAAGAATGGAGGCAGGGCGTAAAAATTGGAAGCATTATTAGGGACATGCAAATAGAGGTAGTTGAAACAGATAATAAGCCACCTGTAATTATGGCACTTGAAGATCATTGTGTTGAGGCTGATTCGGTGCTTAGATTTATTGTAACTGCTTATGATACTAATAAAGAGAAAGTTACCATTAGTTCTACAGGTGGGGTTTATCAATTGGATTCGAGTCCTGCTTATTTTGCGGACACCACAAGTACCGACACAGTGAGATCAGAATTTATATGGCAAACCAATTGCTCACATGTAAGGAAACAACCTTATCTGGTCATTTTTAAAGCAGCGGATAACAATCCGGATCAGGTTTTGGTAAGTTACAAAAATGTGAATATTCATGTAGTTGGGCCAGCACCGGAAAATGTTCAATTGGAGCCCACCAACAATACTATTCTGGTTAAGTGGGATGCTTCAAGGTGCACAGAAGTGGCTGGATATATGATCTATAGAAAAAATCGACGGGCTTATTTTACTCCAGCAGAGTGTGAATTAGGTGTGCCTGAATATACTGAATATCAATTTATTGATTCAGTGGAAGGGGCAAATACAACACAATATCTTGATAATGATAAGGGTGAAGGCCTGGTTCAGGGATATGAATATTGTTATATGATTGTTGCCTATTATCCTGATGGGGCAGAAAGTTATGCTTCAAAAGAAACTTGTGCAGAATTAACCCGTGGAGTGCCAATTATTTTAAAAGCAAGTGTATCAACAACTGATGATGTGAATGGTGCAATTCATTTAGAATGGATGGAGCCTCTTGATTTTGACTCAGTATCAAATCCAGGCCCTTATCGATATCAGATTTACCGTTCTGATGATTTATATGGAAGTGCTTTCACTGATCCTGTTTATGCAAATGGTTTGCATACAACAAGTTATATTGACACCAATTACAATACTTTAGAAAAACCCCGGATTTATAAAATGGGATTGTTCAATTACGATGCATTAACAGACAGTTGGAATATCATTGGCGTGCCTGAAAAAGCAGCCAGTTTGTTCCTTACTTTGCACCCCCGCGACAATGAAATAGAGTTGGAGCTTGGCGAAAATGTGCCCTGGGAAAATTATCAATACGTAATTTACCGCAAGACCATGCAGGCTATTGAATTTGATACCATTGCATATACAAACTCCAACAAATTTATTGACAGGGGGTTAACCAATGGCTTAACTTATTGCTATAAGGTTAAAAGCATAGGAAAATATGGCCTGGATACCATTCCCAGCCCACTTTATAATTATTCACAGGAGGCTTGTGCTGTTCCGGTTGATACCATACCTTCCTGTGCCCCTGAGTTAACGGTAATAAATAATTGTGATAGCTTGCGAAACGAACTGATTTGGACCAACCCAAATAATTCCTGTTCAAATGACGTTGTGAGTTATAATGTTTATTTCACACCTAACCCGGAAACTGATTTTGAATTGATTACCACCATTGATGATCCAAATGATACTACTTATTGGCATTATCCTGAAAAAGCCCTGGCTGGATGTTATATAGTCACAGCTGTTGATTCTTTTTCAAATGAAAGCGCCAAGACCAATATGGTTTGCGCTGATAATTGTTCTTATTATAAATTACCAAATTCTTTTAGCCCTGATGGAAATGGGGTAAATGATATCTATAAACCATATCCTTATCAATTTGTTGATAAAATAGATATGAAAATATACAGCCGATGGGGAGGATTGGTTTTTCAAACTGAAGATCCTGATATAAATTGGGATGGTAAAAACATGTTAACCAAACAGTTGGTACCCAGTGGAGTATATTTTTATTATTGCGATGTTTGGGAACTCCGACTTAGTGGAATGGAGGTACGTAATTTATCCGGGTTTATCCAGGTCTTTTCAGGTACAAATTCCAGCCCACAAAATAAATAATTTGCCATTGTTATGAAAGTTAAGTTGTTTATAATCAGTGTTTTAATATTAATCCCTTGGTGGGCTTTATCTCAAAATAATTTGTATCTAAAAGCGCAGGTTGCTTATGAACAATCGGACTTTAATGCTACATCAAATTATTTAAATGATTATTTGAAGGAGTTTGGCAGCAATGACAAAGCCGTTTTTTTGAGGGCTAAGTCCAATCTTCAGTTAAAAAAATATCAGCTTGTTCTTGACGATATCAGTATGTTAAAACCGGGATTTAATGACGAAATCCTGCTGATTAAGGCCAGGGCAAATGCAGGTTTAGCAAACAGTGAATCAGCTATTCGATTACTTGATAAGTATCTTGACAGCAATAAAAAAGAGGCAGAACCAATAATTCTGAATTATCCTGAATTTCAAGAGCTTAAAGCTAACGAAGGCTGGCAAATTTTATGGAAAGAGGAGCGGTACTCAAAAAATGAAATGCTTTTGAACAACGCACTGTATGCGATAAAATCAAACAAAATTGCTGAGGCTGGTGATAGATTAGATGAACTGATTGCTCGTTATAAAAGAAGTAATGAAGGTTATTATTACAAAGGAAAAATTTTATTTGAGAAAAAGAATTATGCTGAGGCATTAAAAATGTTTGAAAATGCCCTTGAAATTGAACCTAATAATATTGATTATCAGTTAGAAGTGGCTAAAAGTAATGTGAAATTAAAAAAGCAAAAAAAGGCTATTGAACAATTTAATGCCATTATTGCAAATGATAGTTTATACCTACCTGCTTTTTTAGGTAGGGCAGAAGCTTATTTGCTCAATAAGGACTATAAAAATGCGGAAGATGATATTTCTAAATTCCGTGGGTATTATTCTCAAAACCCTGAAGCACAATTTGTTAATGCTGAAATCAATAGTCAAAGCGGAGATTTTTTAAGTGCCATAAGTACTTTTGGAAAATTAATTAAAG
>JARGGF010000146.1 GCA_029210905.1 Bacteroidales bacterium
CAATATTTTTGGATAGCGCAGATTCTTTAACCAAATTAATAGTCTCTGAAAATAAGTTGACAATTTGTAACTTTTGCTTAATAAGCTTTATGCCACCAAGCTGACTCTTTGACCAAAGTAGTAGGTTCTCCAGCAATTTGTAGGTATTTTGTGCAAGATTATAGGAATGATCAATCAGCGATTCAGCAGACTCATTCGTAAGTAACTCTTTATGGTTTTTTAGCAAATCGGCAAAACTCATAAAGTTTCCAATTGGCCCTTTTAAATCATGCGAAATAATAGAAAAAAATTTATCTTTTTGTAAATTCAGTTTTTTTAGTTCCTTCTGAGATTTACGCATATTTTCTTCAGCTATTTTCCTGTCTGTTATATCATGAATTATTGCATAAACCACATCTTTTCCGCCATATTTTACTTTCCCACTATAAACTTCTACATCATAAATACTGCCAGTTGAAATTTTATGCTTAGAAACAAATAGATTCTGTTTGCCCAAGATGGCATATTTTAAAGATTTCTTAAGTTCTTTAACCGAATGCAGCGTGATTTCACTAAGGTGTATGGATTTTAAATCAGTAAGCGAATATTGATAAAAATCGCAGGCAGCTTGATTGGCATCAACAATCTTTTCATTTTCTACATCAAGCAAAAGCATCACTGAATTATTACCAAAAAATAAGGACTTAAATTTTTCTTCACTTTCCCGAAGGGCATTTTCAGCTTCTTTTATTCGGGTAATGTCATTTAGAACAGCTAATGAAGCCTTTTTTTCCTCATAGTCAATTACAGTAACGGAAATATCAAACCACTTGGTAATCTTTTGCGTGGTAAGCAGCTTTATTTCGTAGCGTCGTGGCGCTGCATTACCAAACAACCAAAGTTTGGCATATCTGCCAGCCAATTTTTTATCGTCAGGATGCACCAAATCAATAAAAGAAAGCTTTAATGCCTGTTTTTCTGTATAACCAAGAGCATTGCACCATGCTTCATTTACAAATAGTACCTTATCCAGGCTTTGGATAGAAATGGGTGATGGAGAAAATTGTGTCAATTTCCTAAATTTTTCTTCACTTTTTTTTAATTTCAACTGATCTTTTCGCCTTTCAGTTACATCAAAAAAAGTGCCTATGGAGCGAGAAGGCTTATCTTTTGCCCACTCAAATACTTTGCTCCTGGCATGTACCCATATGTATTCGCCATTTGATCGTTTCAGGCGAAACTCCTCTTCATAAGTTTCTGAACCGGATTGGGTATATCGTAAAAAACTAGTTAAAATCCTGTCAAAATCATCGGCATGTAAAAGTGAAATTAAAAAATCAAAGCCTATTGCCTTTTCCTGAATAATTCCATCATATCCAATTACTTCAATAAATTTACTATTAATATAAATCATGTTTGTCAGCATGTTCCAGTCCCAAAGACCAAGACCCGTCCCTTCCATGGCCATCTCAAGCTGACGTTCATGTTCCATCAGAGCTATTGATGCTAATTTTTGTTGGGTAATATCCTGCGAAATGCCCAGAGAATATATACCCTTTCCTTTGTTATTATAAAATGTCCTGCATTTTTGCCTGAGATATAAAATTTTGCCGTCGACACCAATGATTCGATGCACCGTATTAAAAGGTTGTTTTGTTTTTAGTGAAAAAAGATAAGCTTCCTTTAGATTTTCAACATCATCCGGATGAACAATTGCCAAAAACTCATCCAGCCTTTTCTCCTCTTTTGAATCCTCGAATCCAAGCAGCTGGTATACATTCTCAGAACCCTTTATTAAATAAGTATTTAAATCGAGCAACCAGTGACCCAGGTGGGCAATTTCCTGGGCTTCTTTTAAACGGGTTTCACTAATTCTTAGTTCAACTGTACGTTCATTGATTTTATTTTCAAGTTCCTCATTAAGTTCTTTTAATTTGCTTTCGGCCATCGCCTGTTGAGTAACATCTTTAAAGCGCCATATCCTGCCTATTTGATCCCCGGCTTTATAAATGGGGGCTGTGTATTGTTCAAATACCCTTCCATCACTAAAATACAGGAAATCAATGAACTTTTTATTGCTATCAACTGCACGTTCAATGTTAATATATGAGCCAACAGGGTTAAGCAGCTCCTTATACAGTTTTTTTGCAGCCTCAGTTGGTTTCATCTGCAGATATTCATCTGAATTAATCTGCCACATTTCGAAAAAGCGTTGATTGGAATTGATGATAGTTCCTTGTTCGTCCATAACGATGATACCATCACCTGTGGCTTCTAATGTTGCCTGAAGAATTTTCTCCCGTTCTGCTATTTGTTCCTTTTGTATCTTTAGGGTAGATATGTCAGTAAAAGTTTCAAGCAAATAGCGTGTTCCTTGAAGTTCAATTTCTTGTACTGAATTTAGTACATCAATCCTAACACCCTCTGATGTAATAAGTTGCCGTTCGCGGATTGCCATACAATGTTGAGAATTCTCGCCTGAACAGTCAAATTTGTCAGCATCGCAAATAAAATTAAAGCATTTTTTACCCAGTACTTCTTCGCGCCGGTATTTTAGCAGTAAAAGTGCAAAATCATTGATTTCAAGTATTTCTTTTGTTGCAGGATTTACAAGATAAACACCACTATTTATTGAGTTAAAAATAGTGTTTAGATAGTTTTGGTTCTCAGACAGTTTCCTAAGGGCCTTTTTCCGAAGCGAAATATCCAACAAATTGTCAACAAGAATGTTGTTTCCGGATGATTTAAGATATCTGCTGCTTAAAAGAACATCTATGATTTCTCCATTCTTTTTCTTTATTTGGATTTCTTTCTCAACACTTCCTCCACTTTTATCAAGAAAATAAAAAACATCTTCGCGCTCTGAAGCAGAGATATATGTTTCAGCGCTGCTCCTTTGTTTTAATTCGTCTTCAGAATTGTATCCCAATAATTTTAATAACGCCTGATTACACTGCAAAATTTGTCCATTTCTATTGGTAAGAGCAATGGCAGTAGGCGAATTCCTGAACAAAAGCTGATAGTCAATATCATTTTGGCTGTTTGAATCAATTTCTTTTATTAAGGAATCGCGATGATTCAGGGTGTTTTCAATTGCTTCTCCAAGATCATTCAGAAGTTTACTCAGCCCGGGGATATCCAGGAACTTTGAAGATTTATTTAATTCGCTTTTCAGTAAGGTGTATCTGTTCCTTAAATCACACATTCTATCTTTTCAGTTAATCCTTCAAAAGACCTCAAGAACCATTAACAAAGTTAGATCTCAAGGTGGTATGGAAAGTGGTTATAGAATATGATTTATGGAAAGCCAAATATATAAATTATTTACCAGATAGAAAATATTCCTTACAGATTTACGGTTAATAAATAATTTAATGCACATATTTTGCCAAATTATTAGATTCTAATTAAAGTACTGTAAAATATAAATCTTAATAAACCTTTAAACTTTTGTTAAAAAAGCTTAAAATCAGGTATTTGTTTATGTGCACATATACAAATGTTATAGCTTTGATAAAATAAACAATAAGCCATAAACTAAAACCATGCGACTGAATATCAGAATGCTGATATATATCCTTAGCACCTCGCTAATTACCTTTTCATTGGGTAATGGCTATATAAGCTTTAGTTACAGGACAAAGGCTATCATTGATGCCAGAAGCATTACGGATGCCTATGCTGCAAAGTACGCTAATCTAATCAAAGCAGCATTGGACAGAGATTTTGGCATTTCAAGGGGAATGGCCCATTCAATGCTAGCCATAGAAAATTCTAAAACTGCAAATAAAGAAGCAATACAAATAGAAATAATGAAGGATTTGCTTAATGCAAACCCTTCGTATATAGCAGCTTTTTTACAGTGGGACCTGTCTGATTGCAAAACCGGCTATACCAAAACACACAGGAGAAGGTTCATTTTTACAGTTAAAACAGGATAAGAATTTAGGCAAAGCTTGAAGTGTATAAAAATGCTTTCATATTTTAATCAATGGATTATCTATCATATCGCTATCAAATATAAAATTTTCAATAAAAACACATGAACGACACAAAACCCTTTTTCATATTAATTGTAGCAATTGCCATTATTATCCTGTTTTACAAATGGATAAGTAAAAGAAAAAAATGGAAAGACCCAACCGGGCTGTTCCCGGCAAAATGGAAAAAAATTCTGATTGAAAAGATTCCATTCTATAACAACCTGACTTTAAGTGAAAAAGATTTGTTTGAGTACAAAATCCAGGAATTTCTTGCCAATGTGCGCATTACAGGTATAGAAACCATTATTGATGAAACAGACAAAATATTGGTGGCCGCCAGTGCCATTGTTCCTATTTTTGCATTTGATGAGTGGCAATATGTAAACCTTGATGAAGTTTTAATTTATCCCAGTGAATACAACAGCCGTTTTGAAACCGCTGACGGGGAGGGTGAAATTACTGATGAAAACAAGCGCAATATTCTTGGTATGGTAGGCACCGGTTACATGGAAGGAAAAATGATACTTTCAAAAAATGCGCTGCACCATGGATTCAGGAACGAAACTGACAAAAAAAACACCGCCATTCATGAGTTTGTCCACCTTATTGATAAAATGGATGGCAGCGTAGATGGCATACCCGAGCTACTGTTGCAAAAACAATATGCTATCCCCTGGATTGATCTAATTCATAAAGAAATAGCAAATATATTTAGTAATAAATCAGATATCAATCCTTACGGAACAACTAATAATGCAGAATTTTTTGCCGTAATTAGTGAATATTTTTTCGAACGCCCTTCCCTGCTTAAAACGAAACATCCAGAGCTCTATGAAATGCTCGAAAAAATATTTAACCGCAAAATGGCTGGCAAAATGAAAAAGCGCACACGCAAAATCAGAAGAAATGATCCCTGCCCTTGCGGGAAAAAAGAAAAATTTAAAAATTGTTGTGGAAAGGCAGCTTAGAAAAAATTAAATGTCACTTGGCTTGTCATCATCCGTTTTTTTGGTTTTAGCGTCCTTTGAATCTTCAACCTTTTTTCCCATATCGACAGGTTTTTCCTGGAAATTGTATTGAAAACCGGTTTGCTGACGGCATAGTTCCCAAACATAATCTGAACTGCTGGTATTATACGAAGCTGAAGATGAGGGTATTGCCTTATTTTTAACAAAATATTTGCCACTGATTTGTTCAACATCAGGCGACGAAGCTAAATAAACAATTGTTTCGGCCCCTTTTTGAGAGCTTATTTGAACAGGTTTGAAAATTGTATCAAGAAAACCATAAAAACCAGTATAAAAGCCACTTCCAAAATTACTTTTCACCCAGCCCGGATGCATTGCGTTTGAAGTTATACCAGTTCCCTGCAACTTTTCAGAAAGGATGGTATTAAAATGTAGTAACCCAAGCTTAGACAATGCATATGAATTAAGCGCTTTATAGGAGCTTTCGTCATTAAATCCATCAAATTCATTTTTCCCCAATTTATGAACCATTGATGACACATTAATAATCCTTGAAGGTGCACTGTGCTGTAAAACATCTAATAATGAACCTGTTAATAAGTAAATACTGAATAAATTCAAGGCCATGGTCATTTCAACGCCTTGTGGATTTTCATCATATTCTTTAAAAATTGCTCCGGCATTATTCACCAGCACATCCAATCGCTTGTATTGTTGCTTAAACTCTTCAGCAAATCTTTTCACTTCCACAAAATCAGATAAATCAGCCAATAAAAAATCAACATTAGGGTTGTTGCTTGCAGTACGGATTTTAATCACTGCATTTGAAGCACGTTCGAGATCGCGCCCTCCAACAATTACAGTTGCACCCATATTTGCTAGTGCAATGGCAGTTTCAAGACCAATTCCGGAAGTTGCACCGGTGATAAGGCATACTTTATCTTTTAATGAGTTTGTTGTCATATGTGTGTTTTTTTTCAGCATAAATTTAATGAAATATTTAATAAAAAATTAACCACTACAATTATTCTAATTACTTTTAACATTAAAAATTAGATTTATGCAAAAAACCACCCTTCTTTTCGATTTTGATCTTACGCTGGCCGATTCATCGCAAGGCATTTTTAAATGCATCAGTTACGCTCTTAACAAAATGGCTTATAAAAATATAGATTATGAGACAATCAAGCTTACAATTGGACATTCGTTAAAAGAAACTTTCAGGATTTTAACAGGTAACAGCAACCATGAAAAAGCAACGCAATTCACCACCCTTTTTGTTGAAAAAGCCGATGAAATAATGAACGACAATACCGTTATTTTTCCTGAAGTTTTTGAATTATTGCCAAAAATTAAAGAATTGGGTTTTAAAACAGGCATTGTTTCTACCAAATATGGCTACCGCATACAAGGCGTACTCAAACGTGATGGCTTATCACCTTACTTTGATATAATTGTGGGCGGAGATGATGTAAAAAATCACAAACCGAATCCTGAAGGTTTATTATTGGCAATCAACAAATTAAATGTTGAAAAAAACGAGGTGTTATACATTGGTGATTCCATGGTTGATGCAGAAGCTGCCAAACTGGGTGAAGTTGATTTTGTTGCGGTGCTGACTGGTACCGTAACCAAAGAGATGTTTTTTGAAAAAAAATACCAGCAAACCATTAGCAACCTACACGATTTAACTGAATATATAAGGATTAATTTCAGTTAAACCCTACTCAAAATTCTAATATCAAATAACCATTAACTAATACCAATTAACTAATTTCAAAATTCTTATATCCAATAACTTATAGCAGACAATTAATTTTACGGAAATTTCATATTTATCCAATTATTTTCTAACTTTAAGCGTAAAATAAAGCCTGATTTATGAAAACAAAAATTGCCTGTTTTTTCTTCTGCCTTCTCTTTGTTTTTTCCTGTAACGATGAAACAAGAAATATTCTAATTATCAATCAAATAGACAGGTTGTTTCAGGAAGGTAAATACGAGCAGGCTAAAACCAGCATTGATAGTTTTATTAACCTAAACTCAAAGAATGAACTAGCCTGGACACTAAAAGGCCAGATTGAAGAAAAACTGGACAATAACCAGTCAGCTGCCGAGGCCTATAATAAAGCCCTGGAAATTAATCCTAAGGCTGCAAAAGCACTTACAGGCATGGGTATTATTTCAAGAAAAAATGGTGATTATGATCAGTCAGCAGGTTATTATTACAAAGCGATAAAAGCAAATCCAAACTATGCACCTGCTTATTCGAGCCTGGTGACTATTGAACTGAAAAGAAAAAACTTTGAAAATGCTGTAAAATTTGGCAAAAAAGGATATTTGCTGGAAAAAGAGGATCCTGTTATTATAGCAAACTTATCTATTGCTTATCATTTTTTTGGTGACACCGTAAATCGTGATCGTTATTATGAAATGGCTAAAAAATTAAAATATCGAAACATAAAGGCTCTTCCTTTGATATTTATAGGAGAGGTGAATATTTTTGACAATTAGAAGCCATAGACAATAGCTATTTAAACCATAATTAACTTAAAAGTATGGGTGCCGGTGGATTTATTCAAATGATGGTTGATTCGTTAAAAGCAAATAACAGGCCTAAAAAGCATATTTTTAATAATGGTAAGAAAAAAATAGTCACTTCAGAGCAATTAAAAAAGCCACTTGTAAAAAAAACTATTTCAGAAGAAGACCTTTTAATAATAAAGAAACGAATCAGGTTTAAAGCATTTTTGGCTAATCGTAAAAGACTTATTTATAGATTATCTACACTAGTATTATTGCTAATTCTTTTCCTGGTCCTCTCCTTCCGCTTTTATGAGAATAATAAAAATCGCCAAACTGAAATAGCTAACCAAACAAAACATTCAACCAGGAAAGATTTTGTAAAGCGTCAAAAATTGATAATTCAGGGACATCAATTGATAAATATGGGCGATTATTATGCAGCTAAAGGGAAATTTTATGAAGCAGCAGAGATTGACCCTAATGATTATCTTTTGCAACTTGGCATCGTAACCTGTGATATTCGGTTGTGTTACTCAAATAACAAATATTGCACAAAAGCAATTTTAGGTTTACAAAAACTAGTGGAAGAATATGGGGATCAACCTGGAATTGAACAGCTTATTAAAGAATTTAATCAATTAGCTGCACAAAAGAAACAGGGTCCTAAAAAATAAAGAACTTCCTGTTAAAATTGAAAACTTCCTTTAGCCAAAACTTCTTCATTCCAAATAAGCCGGATTATGCTATTAAAATTGCATTTAATTTAGTAATTTTAACATTAACTTAAATTTTCGAAATGAAACCTTATAAACAGTTCCAGTTTAGTCATTTTAAGAATGCTCTTTTAGCCCTACTATTTATCAGCACCATTTTGGTAAGCTGTAAAAAGGAT